>JBDHQG010000300.1:0-5761 GCA_039806925.1 Limisphaerales bacterium | reverse complement strand
TATCTCTGCCAACTGTTCGGGAGCGAACAGCATCACGCTTGGGCGATTACCGGTTTCCACCGTGCAGGCGCAAGGTGCAATTCCAAGCTCGCGAATCTTTCTCGCAAACGTGGTCTTCGGCACACCCACCCGCGCCGCTGTCGCTCGAAATGTCAGAAGTGGTTTCATTGTCGTGGGACACATGGCCCCGTCTCTGTAGTGAAAACGTAAACTTCAACTGGTTGGCAGAGCGTCTGCCTCGTCTGGCCTCCAGCCGTAACGCTCTTCGTAGAGATCGATCCAACTTGGGTGAATTGGTCCGCCGAGTGGATTTCCGTATAGGCACGCATACTCGAACCACTCCGGAAAATCCTCGTCGAGTTCCCGAACCCACACGTCATCGCGCTCTCGCGCTGCTGAGTGAGAGTCTTCACCTTCTATCCCTTCTATCCCTTCTTTCCCTTTCTTCTTAGTCGTCGTCTGTCCGTCGCCTGCCTGTCGGCTGCTCGTCGTCTGTCCGTCGTTTTGCCCGTCGCTCAGATCGGCCCCAATGTCGAATACGCTTGTAGCGCATAGCGTTGCTACGGTCCCTCTGTTCGTCGGTTTGAACGTCGCGAAACCGCCACTTTCCAAGACTGTCTTCGCTGTTCGATACTCCCTCTCTGTCAGTCCGATTGCCTTGTAGTCGCCGATGAACGCCTCGCCCGGACAAAGCCCCGCAACGCTTATGCCGTCTCGCCAGCGCGCACGGGAGGCGATTGCATACAGCAATACGAATGCGTTCCGATTGTGCCGGATCAACTCAAAGGCTTCCTCTGAACGCACGGCTTTGAACCAGCCATGATTCGGCGCTTGGCCGTTCATCAGCAGCCTTTCTCGGCATGATTCAAACGACCGGCCAGTAGCAGCCGTGCTGCAAACTCGCTGGCCAGAATTTCAAGCGCGGCTCGGTTGTAGTGCTCGGCAAGACGCGGCTCGATTTCGAGCAAGAGCGACGCGGCACTGACGTTACCCCTTTGTCGGTGATCGTCCTCTGCTGGGCGCGGCGGGCGGTTCCTTTCAACCGGTCCCACTCGTGGGGCCGGTCTTTTAGTTTCATGGTTCATCGTGATTATCCTCGTTTCCTTCTTCGTAGTGCGCTGGTAGCGCATCATTCTTGTTGGGGTTGAAGTTCGCGGCGTGTGACTGCGCACGGTTGCGAATGCCGAAATTACGGCGCGCTTGCGCGGAGTGAAGTGAGAGAGTGACCTTGTTGCAGTCGAGAGCGCGGGCGATCTCCGCGAGGCTTGGTGATCCCTCGATTAGATCCGGTCGCAATGTCCATGCAAAGGCCACAAGCCGCCGTCCTATTTCGCGGTCAATCCCTCGTCTCGGAAGCTTGGCCCCGATAATACTTCTCAAAATTTCGATGAGAGCGCCGCCAAGCTGCTGATACTTCTCGTCACCAATATCAACGCGAATCCCGTCGCAGACGCGCTCGATTTCGTCCCACGGAAAATCCAAATGTTTCGCATCAAGTGGATCTTGATGCTCTGAGTCGAGGTCTTCGACGAAGGCGGCTTTCAAGTCGCCACCTCCTGCGACTGTTCGGCGATCAGCGCGTCGAAATAAGCCTTGGCGCTGGCATAGACAATCAGCCGAATGCCCCGTTTCACACCCGTCGTTTTCACGACGACACTTTTGATCGGCGGCTTGAAGTTGTTCGCGGCGCTAGGCAGCACCCGCTGATTCCAAAATGTCCGAGCGCACCCAAAGTAGGCATCCCGCTCGCCATCCGGCGGAAGCCGGAACGTGACGGGGCCGGTATTGATAGCCTGTTCGTCGTGCGTAGTTATGCGAAAATGTTTTTTCACAGACCAGCGCGGACGTAAACCGGCGCGTTGAATGAACACGCACTCCGCTCCTAAGAAGCACAAAAGCCCCGCAATAACGGGGCTTTTCTGGTCGATTGGAACTTATCTATTAACCTCTATCTATTAACACTTGTCGAGCTTGAGTTTCCCAAATGCGCGATTGAGTTGAGTTCGTTTCCGTTTCAGAAAAACCGTCGTGCGCCCGCTGTGATGCCCAAGTCGAGAGAGAGATTCGAGCAAAGCCTCGACTTGATTATCAATGGTCTTTAGCGACGCCGGTTTCGGCTTTCGCCCCGGCAGACAGCGAGTGAACCCGTTCCGGTCGGTGACTTCCCGACGATAATGCAGGAAGCGTTGGCGGCGAGTCTTCCAAACGAGCACATGGGAACACCCAACAATTTCCGCGATTGCGTAGTCGGACAAGCCGACGCTGTCTTTCCGAATTTCGCGCTCGATTCGGTCTTTGAAAGTCTCAAGGCTGGGCATATCACGTCCTCATCTTCGGCAGCTTGTTCACGGACTTCCGAAGAGTCTTCATCTCCGTTATCGTGTAGCGGTCGTTTACAGCATCGCTCTTATGGCCGGTGAGTTTCTTGCGCAGTTCCCGATCAACACCCTTGCTGTGCAACTCGCTGTTAAACGAGACTCGAAGCGAATGGAAAGACAGCCGGGCGAGCTTGCGCTGCCCTCCCGTGTCCACGGAATCATCGCTGATACCGGCGCGGCCCATGATGGCAATGAACTGCTTGCTCAAACCGCTCCTGCCACTGACAGGCACAGCAGCAAGCGAGGGACACACTGGCCCTCCCCTATCGCCAGCAATGTTGCTCAAGTGGGCTTCTAGGGATGGGTGCAAAGGAACGGTGTGATCCTCGTCGCCTGTTTTCTTCACGTCCAGAATCAACGCACGCCTTTCAAAATCGACGCTCTGCCAGTCGAGGGTGACAGCATCGCTCATGCGCAGCCCGGCATAGTAACCGAGCAAGATCGCCGTTCGCCATTCCGACTCCCCAGCGGCGTCGAGCAGCATTTGGACTTGCGATGCCGTGAACTTCTTTCGCTTCACCTGTCTAATCTTCTCCGGCAGTTCCACAGCCAGCGCGGGATTCACAGCGATCAATGTCTGGCGGAGTGCGGAGTTGAAGATCGTGCGGATGGTCTTGATCTCGATCACCAAGGATGCCGGGGCGAGTTTTCGAGCAACGAGGGAATCGTGATAACGCTGGCAATCCGCTGGCGTCACCGACGCAAGCGGCAAATCCGCTTTGCGCCCCAAGAATTCCAAAAGCTTGTCCACGCTCCCGCCGTATCGGACAGCAGCCCCTTCGCTCTTGGCGAGTTCCTTGCCCTTAAGCCATCGGACACAGAACTCACGGACTGTCTCAGCGCGAAGTTTCTCCCCCGTGCTGCGCTCAAGTATGCCGCCGATGATGTCTCGACTGACGGCCTCTGTGAGCAGCTTTTCGCGGGCAAGACCGCCAGCGCGCTCCCATTCGACAGCCAGCGCAAGCGCCTTGGTCCTGTCTTTGAGCTTTGTCGTTCGTTTCCGCCACGCGCCGGTTTCATCGCGAAAGATGGCCGTCCACAGTGAACTATTGGGGTGTTTCCAGACCGTTGCCATAATCAGGTAAGAAAAAAGTAAGAAATGCGAGAGCGTGCGTCAACGTGCGAGTATGCTAAAACGCCTTAAAAATGAATGATTGGCTTGGCGGAATTGAATCGCCGGTTCGATTCCGGCCTCAGCCACCACTTCAAAATCTCCCGACTTGGAATCACATCTTGCGGATTGTTCCACCGCCTGGACTTCCTGTCCCGTCCATTCCAGCTCATGGCACCAGGCGGATGATGTAGAACCGTGAAAGCGCCGATCCGGCGGGCAGTGTGTCGTCGTGGTATTCCTGAGTTGAAGTGGCGACACGCGGAAGGCCGGTGCCGGTGAGCGGACGGTAAACATACTCGAAGCTGTTCGCGTAAAGGATTTCGTATCGGCGTCCGGGCACAGCCTTCCATGAAAGGCGCACTTTGTTGCCAGGAAGCATCGTCGCGATCAGGCGCAGCGCGGAGTTCGGGTCGCGCGGGTCAGTGTCGGTGAGATATTCGCCCAGGTTTGAAACCCCGTCCTTGTCCGCATCCTCGTCGCAGTCGTCCGATTCGGGATCGAACTTGTGCAGGACTTCCCAGGCGTCAGGCATTCCATCGCCGTCGGAATCGATTTCCGCGCCGCTGACCACCGTCACCTGATCCGGCGTGCCGTCGGCGTTGAGATCGAGCTCGCTGCGAACCTGTTTCACGCGCGGCCAGTCGTGCAACACCACGCCATGCACCGCGCCAGTGGGAACATTGAACGGGCCGAAGACGGTGCAGGTGTTGTTTGTGGTGCGCGCGTCCACAGCGTCCACGCGGAGATAATGCTGCGTCGGCCTGCCGGAGTCATTTTTGTAATCGACGGCGCGCCGGTTCTTGAGCGCGCGGAATTCCTGCGTGCGGTTGCCCGCGGCATTGAGGCCGATCCATTGGAAGGTCGCCGAGGCGCCGTTGCCGAGCGCGAAGCCGATGCGCGGCGTGAAGTTGCTGTGCGCCTGTTGCGGCGTGAACTGGAAGGAGCTGAGCTGATTGGAGATCGTCGTGAGGCGCACACGATTGCTGTGGCCGGGCGAGCTCTCGGGCATTTCGAGCTGGAGCATCGTGCCGCCGGCCGCGACGTGGAAGGCGTTCGCATTGCTGCCGCGCATGTGGATGTCGATGGCCGGAATGCCATTCGACATCGGGACGAGAAGCGGAATGCCCCGCGTGTGATTCGTGGGCGAACCGAGAATTGGGATGGCCCGCAGTCCCGGCATGTTGTTGACGAATGTGCCGTCCTGCCGCCAGCCCCATTCGCGTCCACCAGCGCCCGTCAAATGCGCGTCCGCATCGCCGGCGACGACCATGAGGAACGTGCCGAGCGCCTGGGCAAAATCGATCAAGCCAGGCGCGGTGCGCGTGCCGGTGTAGAGACGACCGGGCACGGTGAAGAGCGCGGTGCCGGTCCAGCCGTTGCCGGGAAAGTTGTATTCGTTGGCGGCGTGATCGATGTCGATGAACTGGTTCGTCACGCACGGATCCGTCGCGGAGGCGCCGATGGCGCACGGGCTGTTGTTGTCGTAAAGCCAGACGCGCGTGATGTTCGGGTCGCCGCCGAAGTTGCTTTCCACGCGATAGGGCGTGACGCAATGGCCACCATCGAAGCCCTGCACCATGCAGACCGCCTGGGCCGTGGTGCCGGCACGCAGTTCCGGCAATCGTCCCACCGGATCGCCTCCGAAATTCGGGGAGAACACATCCACGTCGAGTTGTGAGATCAGGTGGATCAAATACTCCGCGCTCGTCTGCGCGCCGTGGTTCGCGCGGATGCGCGCCCAGATGTCCTTCGGGATCGGCGGGCGCGTGTAGCGGCCGCCGGTGTTGCTGGTGTCGTACTCACCGGGCAGGCCGGGGTTGTCGATGCCGTTGGCGAAGAGCGCCAGCGGATCGTAGTTCTGTGGAATCTGCAGGCCGTTGAACATTTCCAGCGCGGTGCCGGAGAAGCCGACGCAACTGCCGCCGCTCTTGTCGATGATGAGCTTGTGAACCGGCCACCAGAGCCCCCAATACAGCGGATCGGGAACGTGCGCGTCGCAGTCGCCAACCGGGTCCACGCAGAGGTAGGCGCTGTAACCGTAGCCGGCGAGGAACTCGTTCAAGCTCGCGTCCTTCGCCTCGTTTTTGAAATTGAACCCGTGGATGTTCGGATACGGCGGACGCCGCAGCGTGAAGGTGCCGGCCGTGCTGTATTCGTTGTAGCCGGGACGGAACCACGCATCGCGCGCGACCCATTGCCACTGATGCGAGAAGGACGGCACGAACGGGCCGTTCGTGTGTTGCCGCACGAACTCCGGCACGAACGGCGC
>JBDHQG010000299.1:0-5764 GCA_039806925.1 Limisphaerales bacterium | reverse complement strand
CGCTACACCATCAGCGACGGCAAGGGCGGCACAGCTTCGGCTGAAGTGCGCATCACCGTGTCGGACACGGTTCCGCCGACGGTCACCTGCCCAGGCGACATCGCCACAGTGGCGACGAGCGAAGCGGGCGCGGTGGTGACCTACCAGGCTTCGGCCACTGACGCGGGCGGCATCGCCAGCCTCGTCTGCGTGCCGGCTTCCGGCAGCACGTTCGCCCTGGGCGAAACGGCGGTCACCTGCACCGCCACTGACAACGCCGGCAACACAGCCTCGTGCAGCTTCAAGGTCACCATCCGCCCGAGCACGCAGCCCCCGACGGCGGTGATTGGGACGGACGCGCTGGTGGACTTCAGCCCCGACTACGAGCACCCCGTGCTCATCAGCTGCAACTGGTGGAACGCCTGCCTGGTGCTCGACGGTTGGACGTCCAGCGCGTCCGATGGCGGAGCCCTCACCTACCTGTGGTTCGACGAGCTGGAGCCCGTGCCGTTTGACGGCGGCGTGGTGGTGACCAACTGCTACGAAGTCGGCACCCACACCATCACGCTCATCGTGACGGACAGCCGCGGCCTCACCGGCACCGACACCAAGACCATCGAAGTGGTGACCGCGCCGCTGGCCGTCGAGCTGCTGATCGAAAAAGTCAACCAGTCCCGGGTATCCCGGACAGTCAAGCGCGAGCTGGTGGCCTCCCTGCGGGCGGCGCTGGCCAGCGCCAAGGCCGACAAAGGCCGGCCGACACAGACCACCCTCGACGCCTTCGAGAAGAAGGTGCGGGCGAAGATCGCCGACGCGTATCCCGAAGAGGCGCGCGTCTGGATCAAATGGTCACAGGCCATCAGCGCGGGCATGGAGAAGTGCATGAAACCGCCGCGCAAGGCCAAGGACCACTGGGACAAGAAAAAGTCCGACGACAAGAAGTAACCGTCGTCGCCCTCTGACCCAGAGCTGACACGGCCAACTTAAAAACCACCCGGCCGGGAACCCCCCAAGTTCCCGGCCGGACTTTTTTTACGGAGGGGAGCGGAGTGCAACTGTTCACCGTGGTTGCCAGAGGCCAGGCCCAGGAAACGGAGTGCGGCCGTCTCCGGCCGCAGAAATGTTCGATGGCTGAAGAGTCTGGGATTCCCGGATCATCACCGGCACCGCAGGCGTTTCTGCGCCCGGGGACGGGCGCACTCCGCTGCGACCACGTCGAAACGAGGCGCCTGGTTTGCCGAGCAGGTCGATCTCCAGATTGCTGTCGCAGTTTGTCCCTTGTGCAGACGCACGAGGCTGACCATCTTCAACGCGTGAAGTTCACCAGCCTGACAAGCAGTCCGCGAATCGCGCTGCTCGCCGTGATGCTCCTGTCACTGATCTCAGCGGCCATCGCCAACGAAACGGCGCCCCAGTCCGGGCCCGCGAAAACCGTCGTCGTGCTTGGCGACAGTCTGGCGGCAGGCTACGGGCTTGATCCTTCGGAGTCGTTTCCCGCGCTGCTGCAAAGGAAAATTGATGCGGCCGGGATGAAGTTTACCGTCGTAAACGCGGGAGTCAGCGGCGACACGAGCGCGGGAGGCTTGCGGCGCATCGACTGGCTGCTCAGGCGGCGCGTTGACGTGCTCGTGTTGGAGCTCGGGGGAAACGACGGCCTGCGCGGCATTCCGGTCGGCGTCACGAAGACAAACCTGCAGGCCATCATCGATCGCACGAAGCAGAAGCATCCGCGCGCGCAGATTGTCGTCGCCGGGATGCAGATGCCGCCGAACATGGGCGCGGATTACACGGCGAGCTTCGCGAAGCTGTTTCCCGATCTGGCCCAGGCGAACAACGCCGCGCTCGTTCCGTTCCTGCTCGAAGGCGTGGGCGGCAGGCCGGAGCTGAACCTGCCCGACTTGATTCATCCCACGGCGGAGGGACAGAGGATCGTCGCGACGAATGTCTGGAACGTCCTGCAGCCGGTGCTGGAGAAGGCGCCCTGACCGGCCCGTCACTTCCGGGCGCTCGATCCCGGACTCAGCGCGCCCTCGTGCCAGCCGCCGCCCAGCGCCTTGATCATCTGCACCATCGTGGACTGCCGCTGGCCCAGCAGGCGGGCCAGATCAAGCTCGGCGACCAGCAACGTGCGTTGCGATTCGATCACTTCGAGGTAGCTCACCACTCCGCCTTCGTAACGCAGACGCGCGTAGTCATAGGTGCGGTGGGCGGCGTCGTGCATGCGCGTCGTCGCCTCGGCTTCCTGCGCGAGCAGTTTCAGCGCGGTGAGATTTTCCTGCACCTCGCCGAACGCGATCAGCACCTGCTGGCGGTAGCGCGCGGTGGCCTCGTCGAAGGCGCTCCGAGCCCGCGCGAGGTTCGCCCTGTTGCGGCCACCGGCGAAGATCGGGAGCGACAGGCTCGGGCCGATCGACCAGATGCGGCTGTCCCAATTGAAGAGCGAGTCGAGCTCCGCGCTCGCGTAGCCGGCGGAACCCGTCAGGCGCAGGACGGGAAAGAAGCCGGCCTTCGCGACACCGATGCGCGCGTTCGCGGCCGCCAGCTGGCGTTCCGCCGCCGCGACATCGGGACGGCGCTCCAGCAATTCGGAGGGCAGCGCGGCGGGAATCGCCGGCAATGTCTTCGGAGCATCGGCGAGTTCGGCGACGGTGAATTGCGGCGCGAGGGTGCCGGTGAGAATGGCGAGCGCGACTTCGAGCGAGCTGCGCTGGCGTTCCAGCCGCGTCATGTCGGCCTCGGCGGAGGCGACCTCGGTGTCGGCGCGGGCGCGATCCAATTCCGGCGCCGTGCCGGCATCGACGCGCGCCTGGAGGACATCGCGCGCTTCGCGTCGCAGCTTGATCGATTCGCGAACGACATCGCGCTGGCGATCGACGGCGCGCAGGGTGAAGTAATTCTGCGCGACCTCAGCCTGAACGCTGAGCAGGGCGTTGTGGAAATCGGCGGCGCTCGCCTGGGCCTCGGCGCGCGCGCTTTGGAAGGAACGGCGGACGCGGCCCCAGAGATCGATCTCGTAGCTGAGGTCGAGCGGCGCGCGAAGCGTGGTGGCGCTGTTGATGTTGAAATCCGGATCTTGATTGCTGGAGAACCGTTCGCGCCTGCCGTTTGGATTGAAATCAAGGGTGGGAAGCCATTCGCTGCGGCTGCCGCGCGCCACCGCGCGAGCCTGGTCATAGCGGGCGACCGCCGCCCGCAACGTTTGATTGTTCGTCGTCGCGCGTTCGATCAACGCGTTGAGCGCCGGATCGCCGAACACTTCCCACCAGCGACCCTTCGGCCGCGCGTCGGCGGGAGCGGCTTCTTTCCACGCGGGCGCGTCGCGGAATTCGGCGGGCGCGGCGTTGGTCGGACGTTTGTAGTCGGGACCAATCGTGAGCACGCCGGCAGAGAGCGAATTGGTGGTCAGGGCGAAACCGAGAGCGGCGAGGATCGTGATGATTGCCGTGCTGGTGCCGGGCAGCGCGGAACCGCTCGCGCCGTGCGAAGGCGCGGAAGTCGGCGCGGGTTTGGGCGACGCTTTCTTCGCGCCGAGTTTCATCAGCACGACGTAGAATACCGGCGTGAGGAACAGGCCGAACAACGTCACGCCGAGCATGCCCGAGAACACGGCCACGCCCATCGCGCGGCGCATCTCCGCGCCGGCGCCGGTGGAGAAGGCGAGCGGCACCACGCCGGCGATGAAGGCGATCGAGGTCATCAGAATCGGGCGCAGGCGCAGGCGGCAGGCTTCGATGGCGGCTTCGACGGGTGATGCGCCCTCGTCCTGTTTGTGCTTGGCGAACTCGATGATCAGGATCGCGTTCTTGCACGCGAGGCCGACGAGCACGATCAGGCCGATCTGCGTGAAGATGTTGTTGTCGCCGCCCGTAATCCACACGCCGGCGATGGCGAAGAGCAGGCAGAGCGGCACGACGAGAATGATCGCCAGCGGCAGGCGGAAGCTTTCGTATTGCGCGGCGAGCACGAGGAACACGAGCAGGATGCAGAGCGGGTAGATATAGACCGCCGTGTTGCCGGCGAGGATGCGTTGATAGGTCAGCTCGGTCCACTCGAAGGCCATGCCTTTGGGCAAGGTTTGGGCGGCGAGTTTCGCGATGGTTGCCTCGGCCTGCACCGAGCTGACTTTTTGTTTGCCATCCACGACTAAACCTTCGCCGGTGATCTCCGCCGCCGGGTAGCCATTGTAACGCATCACGCGATCCGGACCGTAGGATTCCTTGACCTTTACGAGCGAGCCAAGCGGGACCATCTGCCCGGCGGCGTTGCGCGTCTTCAGGCGCGTGATGTCTTCCGGCCGGTCGCGAAACTTGGCGTCTGCCTGGGCGACGACCTGCCAGGTGCGGCCGAAGAGGTTGAAGTCATTTACGTAGAGCGAGCCCAGATAGATCTGCATCGTCTCGAACAGATTTTGCAGCGGCACGCCCTGGGTCTTGGCCTTCACGCGATCGATCTCCGCATCGACCTGCGGGACGTTCACGGTGAAGGTGCTGAACAGATTCTGAAGCTGGCCGGAGCCATAGCCCGCGCCGACCAGTCCGCGCGTGTTCTTGAAGAGTTCGTCGTAGCCGAAGCCTCCGCGGTCCTCGACATAAAGCTTGAAGCCGCCGACGGCGCCGATGTTCACCGAAGGCGGCATCACGGCGAGCACGAAGGCTTCGGTGATGCCGCCGAACTCCGTGTTCAACGCCCGCGCAATGGCGGGCCCGCTGAGGTCCGGCGTCTTGCGTTGATCAAAATCCTTCAAGCAGAAGAACACGATGCCGGCATTCGGCGCGACGCTGAATCCGCTGATGCTGAGGCCGGGGAATTGCACGGCGCTCTCGACGCCGGGATGTTTCAGGCCGATCTCGCCCATCCTGCGCATGACGGCGTCGGTGCGGTCGAGCGAGGAACCATCGGGAAGCTGGGCGAAGGCGACGAGGTATTGCTTGTCCTGCGTGGGCACGAAGCCGGAGGGAACCTTCGTGAAGCTCCAGCCCGTGAGATAGACGAGGCCCGCATAGAGAATCAGCGCGATGACGCTCTTGCGCAGCACGCCGCCGACGGCCGCGCCGTATTTGTCACCCGCCCACGCGAAGGCGCGGTTGAACGGGCGGAAGAACCAGCCGAACAGTTTCTCCATGATGCGCGAGAGGATGTCGGTCTTGGCGTGATGCGGCTGGAGCAACACGGCGGAAAGCGCGGGCGAGAGCGTGAGCGAGTTGAACGCGGAGATGACGGTCGAGATGGCGATGGTGATCGCGAACTGCTTGTAGAACTGGCCGGTCAACCCGCTGATGAACGCGGTGGGGATGAACACCGCGCAGAGCACGAGCGCGATGGCGATGATCGGCCCGGTCACTTCGTCCATCGCCTTCTTCGTCGCCTCAAACGGCGACAGGCCGAGCGCGATGTTTCGCTCGACGTTCTCGACGACGACGATGGCGTCATCGACCACGATGCCGATGGCCAGCACGAGCCCGAAGAGCGTGAGCATGTTGATGCTGAACCCGAGCGCGAGCATCACGGCGAAGGTGCCGACGAGCGAGACGGGCACGGCGGCGAGCGGAATGATCGACGCGCGCCAGGTTTGCAGGAACAGGATGACAACGATGACGACCAGCACGACGGCTTCAAACAACGTGACGACGACGGCCTTGATCGAGCTGCGGACGAAGACGGTCGGGTCGTACACGACGGAGTAGTCGAGCCCTTCCGGGAAATTTTTCTTCAGCTCATCCATCGTGGCGCGCACGTCCGTGGAGAGCTGGAGCGCGTTGGCGCCGGGCGATTGGAAGATCGGGAT
>JBDHQG010000298.1:0-5775 GCA_039806925.1 Limisphaerales bacterium | reverse complement strand
TTCATCATCGTGTCCGGCGGCATCGGCGAGGACATCGCGGTGGCGTCAATGAAGGCGGGCGCCCACGATTACTTGATGAAGGGCAACCTGAACCGGCTCGCGCCGGCGGTGGAGCGCGAGCTGCGGGAGGCCGCCAATCGCGCCAGCCAGCGGGAGGCCAAGAAGGCGGTGATCGAGAGCGAGCTGCGCTACCGTTTGTTGTGGGAGACGTGCCCGGATGCCGTCGTGCTGGTCGATCCCGATGGCTACGTCCGGTTCGCGAACCCAGCCGTCCGGGAGGTGTTTGGTTACACGGTCGAGGAGGTGATCGGGCAGCAGATCGGGATGCTGATGCCGGAGCGCCTGCGCAGCGGCCCGCTGGCGGGTTTTGACAAGTTCCTGCGGGGCGGGAACGCCCGGGTGCGGCTGCACGCGGTCGAAACCGCCGGGCGGCGCAAGGACGGAACGGAGATTCCGATCGAAGTCAGCTTTGGCGACATGGTGCTGCATGAGCAGCCGAGGCTCGTGGGGTTCATCCGCGACATTTCGGAGCGCAAGCGCGCGGAGCGCGAGCTGAGGGAAAACCAGGAACAGTTTCGTGTCGCGCGCGAGATCCAGCAGAGGTTGTTTCCGAAGGGCGCGCCGGAGTGCGCGGGGTTTGACATCGCCGGCGCCTCGTTCCCGGCGGAGGCGACTGGCGGCGATTATTTCGACTATCTCCCCATGCCCAACGGGAAGGTGGGCGTCGTGGTTGGAGATGTCACCGGGCACGGCGTCGGCCCGGCGTTGTTGATGGCGGAGACACGCGCCTACCTCCGGGTCCTGGCGGGCCGGCGCGAAAATCCGGGCGAGATTCTCACCCAGGCGAACAGTGTCCTCGCGGAGGATGTGGGCTCGGAGCGGTTCATCACGTTGTTTCTGGGCTGCATTGATCCGGCGGCGCGGACCTTCGTGTATGCGAGCGCCGGACATCCGCCGGGATTCGTCCTCGGCGTCGATGGCAAGGTGAGGGCCACCTTGAAACGGACGGGAATCCCCCTTGGCATGCGGCCAGACAATGTTTTTTCGACGGCGCCGGAAATCGCCCTGGCCAGCGGGGACATCGTGCTGCTGCTGACGGATGGCATCGAGGAGGCGAGCGCCCCGGATGATTCGCTCTTCGGGATGGAACGCATTCTCGAGACGATCCGGGCCAGCCGTGAATCGTCGGCGCAGGGTATTCTCCAGGCGCTTTATGAAGCGGTTCGGCTGTTTTCCCATCGCGGGCCGCAGCTCGACGACATCACGGCGATGGTGATTAAAGTGCGTTGATGGCGGCGTCCGCGGCCCGGGCGCGCCTCCGGTCACCGGCGGAATTTCTCGAAGGCGCCGCCGAGCAGGTCGCGCGCGTCACGGCTGATTTCGGCGTCGGTGATCGTCCATCCGGTCCTTGCCAGGTCGGCATATTTTTCGACGAGAACCTTGGAAAGGATCTGCCGTGAGTGACGCCATTTGTAGATCAGCTGGTCGAGAACGCGCGCGTCCGAGTGTTGCGGAGTCATGCTGAGGCCAATCAGCTCGATGCGCATCCGGGTGATTTCCTCGATGAGGCTCGGGACGTTGGTGAACCACCAGCAGCCGAAGACGTGGAGGTTGCGGAACTTTCGCGCGAGGACGCAGAGCTCGTGCTGGTTTTCCCGCGCCAGGACGGTGACGAGAAATTTGTTGTCCGGAAACGCGGCGCACAAATGCTGCAACGCGCCGAGCTTGACCTGCCCGACGCCGTCGCCGGCGAGGTGGAGCCGCGGGTTCACCTGGCGCTTCACCCCCATCATCAGCGCCATCGGCAGGCCGAGCTCTTCGCAGTGCGGCAGCACCGCCTGCGCGAGGAGCCGGGAGCAGGAATCCCCGGAGGGAAAATCAAAATCCGGCGGGAGCGAAACCATGAGGTAGCGGGCATCGATCTTTGTCGTCCAGTCACGCAGGAACCGCCGCACTTCGTTGATGGTCCTCTGGTCGGGGTCGGCGCTGACGGCATAGCCCCATTTTGCGAGCGCGGGCGCAGTCGAGTTCCATGAAAGGAGGAGCGGATCGATGCGGAGGGCGGCGTGGAAACGTTCGTCCCGCGTGAACCCCTTTTCCCAGACGGGGCGTTCCAGGTCATCGAACGGCGAGTTCGTCATGCACACGTTGTCCACCCCGGCGAGTTCCAGGCAGCGGGTGATGTAATGTTCCGGCAATTGTCCGGCGAACCATTTCCTCAGCGCCGGCAGGTCGCGCGAACGAACATCCAGGCCCAGCGCGTGGAGGGTGGTCAGCACGCCCCGGCAGGATTCAGAAATGGGCGAATGCTCGATGAACAGCTGTTTCCAGATCAAATCGGCCTGTTGCGATTTGGAGAGGGCGAAGAACTGCCCGTATGCAAGGTCGAGATGGCGAAACGCCTCGGCCACGAGGTAATGGTAAACAAGCAAATCGTCGATGCCCCACAGCAGAAGTTCTCCAAACGCCGGATCGTAAAGGTGGGTGTGGATGTCCTGAACCGGTGTTGAATCCACGATGCGCCGGACTGTCGATTCCAGCATGGCCAGATCGGTGTGAACGGTGTGGAGCGAATTCATTTTGCGCCGAGGCTATCACGGAGGATCGGAAGGTCGCGATGAAAATCGCCGCCGCAAATAGCCCAGCTGAAACTGGAACTGGTTTCAAAGTTCCGCTCTGAACATAGCCGTCGACGCGAGAAGGCGGAAGCAATGGAGATTCCCAGGGCGAACGCATCTAAATGCCGAGTAATCTGAGCAAATAGGCATGGTCCCAGCTCGCGTTGTTCTGTTTTCCTCGAATTCCGCGCTTTTTTGTCTTCTCTGATTTCAAGAGATTGAGAGCCAGACGACGGAGGGTGGCCAAATTCTCGGCGGCGTGGCCCTGGCGCGCACGGCTTTGGTCCTCGCCGAAACGGACATCCATGACCCAATGGACCTTGTTTTCAATACCCCAATGACCGCGCACCGCGCGGGCAAATCGTTCGATATCCAAGGGCAGGCTGGAGAGGTAATAGCGCCGTTGGGTGCTGCTCTTGCCGTGGATCTCACGGGTCGCCTGAACCATCCCGACGCTCTGCAATCCTTCCCATTGTTCTTTGTCGGCAAACCAACCCAGCTCCGCGCTTTGGAAATATTCCCGCGTCTCCAAGCGTCCGTGATCTTTTTCCACCACGGTCTTGGTCGCCAGACGCGCGGCCGCGCCGCTGGATGGCACGCCCGCCGGCCGCCAGGTTTTGGCCTCGGCAATGGTTTCGTCCAGGAACGCTTTGGCTTCGTGATGAACGGTTTCCTGGTTGCCTTTGAGCGCGAGCACATATTCGGCATCGGCCTCCTTGATTTCCTTGGCGATGTTCTTTTGGCAGCCCATCGCATCCAATGTGACAATGCAGCCGCTCAATTCCAGCGCCCGCAATAACTGCGGGACAGCCGTGATTTCGTTGGTCTTTTCATCGACTTTGAGCTGGCCCAGCACCAGGCCGTTGTCCTCGGCCCAGGCGCTGACGATGTAGCGAGGATTCTTGCCTTGGGTGAGCGCGCGTCGCAACGCCTTGCCATCCATCGCCACGATCTCGTCAGGAACGGCCCGGCGCACGCTTTGCGTCCAGTTCAAGAACGCCTCCTGAAACTGTTTTGGATCCAGCGCCTGAAAAACACGGTTGAAGGTGTCGTGCGAAGGAATGCCATTGGGAAGCGACAAAAACGTTTTGAACCATGCCTCTTTTGCTTTCCCGAAATCCTCCAGGTCGCTGAAGGTTTCCGCGCGGCATAAAAGCGCGCAGATCGCCAGCACCAGAATGTCGATCAATTCGTGATCTCTCGTGCGATTGACTCGCGGGTCGGTGAGGATGGACAGGTGCTCGATGAGACTCGTTTTAGGATGCGTGTGCATCCGCGTCTATTTAAACACGTGTCGCAAAAGTACAAGGCAAAATTTGCCTGGCTGATGGCTGCCAAATTTTAGATGCGTCTGCCCTGTGGAGATTCCCGGCTTCTCCGCCTCGTCACCTCGCCGGCTGCGAATTTTGGAATCGCTTCTAGAAGCGGCAGTCCCGCTCCAGGGCCTCGGCGAGGAGCTGGTGGTAGCCGGCCAGCGGCATCTCGCAGGCACCGAACTGTTGGAGGTGGGGCGTGATCCATTGCGTGTCGAGCAGGGTGAAGCCGCCGGCGCGCAGCCTTTCGACCAGGGCCACGAGGGCGCATTTCGAGGCGTCGGTGGCGTGATGGAACATGCTTTCGCCAAAGAACGCGCCACGAATGTGCACGCCGTAGAGCCCGCCGACCAGGACACCGTCCTTTCGCGCCTCGACGCTGTGCGCGAAACCCAGGGCGTGAAGCTCGCAGTAGGCGCGGATGATTTCGCCGGAGATCCAGGTTTCGCCGTGCATGGTCGAACAATGACGAATCACCGGCTCGAATTCCTGGTCCACGGTGATGGTAAACGGCTGCTTCTTGAGCGTGCGTTGGAGCCCGTGGGGAATGTGAAAACGTTCGTCGAGGGGGATAATCCCCCGCGGGTCGGGGGCGAACCAGCGAATGTCCCCGCGCGCGTTCACCGCCATCGGGAATGCGCCGCTGCAATAGGCGGACAGGAGCATCTCGGTGGTCAGTTTTCGCATGGGCTGAGATTAAGGGCAGGCTGTCGCCCGGACCAGCAGGCAGTTCGTGCCGGAATTGGGCATGGCATCCCTGTCTTCGTGATGGAACGTAACCCTGCGTGGCCAGAACATGTCTCATGCGAGTGGCAGCTTGCAGGCCGGGGCTGATTGGGCGAACGTTTCCGCCCTGTGATGAGGTGCTGGCCCGAAGCCGGTTCGGCGGGCTGCCGTGTCAATTATGATGTTCCTTCGATTAGCCTGTTGTTGTGTTTTCGTTTTTTCCCTGCGGGTGGGAGCGGCGATGGAACCGCCGTCTGTTTCCACAAAACCCGGCGTCCGAAAAATGGCTGTGCGTCTTCAGGAGATCATCCGCAGCGAGGATGTGATGAAGAATTCCTTCCGCAACCGGGAGCGTGTGGAATTGTTCCAGAGGAACCTCGCGCGTGAAACCAATGACATCGTCGTCTGGGAAACCCTGCCACGACTGGCGGAGGAGCAGTTGCGGGCGGGCGATCCCCGGGGCGCGCTCACGACTTACGGGAAGTTTGATGAGCTGACTGCGCGACTTGGGCAGACGCAGGCGGCCAAGGTTCGCCAGATGATCGAACACGAGAGGGCGCTGTGCTACTTGCGCATTGGAGAACAGCAAAACTGCCTGTCCAACCACACGGTGGAGTCGTGCCTGTTTCCGATTCGTCAGCTCGGGATATATCAACAGCAGGAGGGTCCGCGCGAGGCCATCCGGATTCTGACGGACACGCTCCAGCGGTACCGTGGCGACTTGAAGGGCGTCTGGCTGCTTAACATCGCCTACATGGTGGTGGGTGAATATCCTGACAAGGTGCCGTCCCAATGGTTGATTCCGCCGCAGGCTTTTGCTTCCGAGTACGACGTCAAGCCGTTTATCGACGTGTCATCGGGTGCCGGCCTGGATGTTCCCGGCTGGGCGGGCGGCGCCGTGGTGGAAGATTTCGACAATGACGGCCTGCTCGATGTAATGCTGTCGTCGTGGGAAATCAGAACGCAGATGCGTTTCTTCCGGAACAACGGCGACGGCTCGTTCTCCGAACGGACGAAGGAATCCGGGCTCGCCGGCGAGGTTGGCGGCCTGAACCTGATCCAGGCGGATTACGACAACGATGGCTGGACGGATGTGCTTGTGCTTCGCGGGGCCTGGC
>JBDHQG010000297.1:0-5796 GCA_039806925.1 Limisphaerales bacterium | reverse complement strand
ATCTTGCGGAGGTTTTCACGAAGCTGGATTCCGCGAACGGTTACATCTACCAGGCGAACCTGAAGCGGTTCATCGGGCAACTCGACGCGAAGCTCGCGGGATGGACGAAGGTCATGGAGCCGTTCCGCGGGACGAAGGTGGTCACGTATCACAAGTCATATGAGTACTTCGCGGCGCGATTCGGATTGGAGATCGTCGGGCAGATCGAGCCGAAGCCCGGCATCGAGCCTTCGCCGTCGCACATCAACGCGCTCATCCCGCGCGTGAAGGAGGCGGGCGCGAAGTTGGTGATGATCGAGCCGAACCGTCCGCGCAAGACGCCGCAGTATGTCGCGGATGCGATTGGCGCGAAGCTGGTGATCCTTCCCGGCATGGTCGGCGGTCACGAGAAAATCAAGGACTACTTCGGCCTGTTTGATTACGATGTCGCGCAAATCACAGCGGCATTGAAGGCACAGAAATGACGGACAACTGGCTCTTGCGAATGGATGACGTGGCGGTGGGTTACCGCCGCCGCATCGTCCTGCCGCGTGTCTCCTTGCATGTGCCGCGCGGGAGCTTCGCGGGGTTGCTCGGCGCGAATGGCTCCGGCAAATCGACTCTTCTCAAGACGATCATCGGCGTCACGCCGCCGCTGTCGGGCAAGGTGGAGTTCGCGTCATGCGACGGTCGCGAACCGGTGCTGGGCTACGTGCCGCAACGTGAAGCGCTGGATTCCATCTTCCTTCGTTCCAGTCTCGAAGTCGCGCTGATGGGCTGCTCCGGTCGCGTGCCGGCGGGACGATTCTTCGGCGGCGAAGAGAAGCGTCTGGCGCAGCAATGTCTGGAACTCGCCGGGGCAGGGGACTTGTCCGCGCGACGTTTCTCCGAATTGTCCGGCGGCCAGAAGCAGCGCGTGCTCATCGCGCGGGCGCTGGCGGCGAAACCGGACTGGCTCATTCTCGATGAACCGACGGCGGGCATCGACGCGGCGGCGTCGCAGGCGATCATGGGATTGCTGGCGCGCATCCAACGCGAGCAGAAGCTGACCATCCTGATGGTGAATCACGATCTCGCGGCGATGCGCCGTTGTGTGGAGGAAGTCATCTGGCTGCGCGAAGGACAGGTGACCCAGGGACGCGCGGACGAAATGCTCACGCGCGACAAGTTGGAGGAGATGTTGAATCTCCAATTTTCTTAAGATGAACACGCTGCGCGAAATCCTGTCTCCCGACTTCCTGCTGCGGAACTCAGTTTACGTGAGTGTTCTGGTCGGCATGGCGTGTCCGCTGGTCGGCGTCTATCTCGTGTTGCGGCGGCTCGTCTTCATGGGCGTCGCGCTGCCGCAAGTTTCCTCGTGTGGCATCGCGGCGGCGTTTGCGCTGCACACCTGGCGCATCATCCCGCATGTCGAGGAGCGTTCCGAAAACCTTCTGGCGTTCGCCGGCTCCACAGTCCTGACGCTCGCGGTGATTTTGTTTTTCGCGGTCATGGAGCGGCGGGGACGCGGTTCCGTGGAGGGTCGTGTCGGCGCGGCCTACGCGCTGGCGGGCGCGTGGAGCATTCTGTTGCTGGTGAAGAATCCCTTCGGCGAACACGGCTTGCTGGATCGCATGAAGGGCGAAGTGATCGCCGTGGCGAATTCAGATCTGGCGCTGACGGCGGGGACGTTCGGCGTGGTCATCGTCGCGCTGTTTTTGTTCCAGAAGGAATTCATGCTCGTCTCGTTCGACCGCGACATGGCCGTGAGCTTGAAGAAGAACGTGCTCGGCTGGGACGCGCTGCTGTTTGTGCTGATCGGCCTGACGATTTCGATGTCCGTGCTGAGCGTTGGTCCGCTGGTGACGTTCGGATTCCTGCTGCTGCCGGCGCTGACAGCGCATCAACTGGCGAACACGATGCGACAGTTTGCCGTGCTGGCTTCGGTGATTGGTGGGGTGGCCGCGTTCGTGGGATTCTACATCGCGTATCGCTGGGATTTGCCTGTCGGCCCGACGGATGTGGCGTTGTTGGGATTGCTCTATGGAGTGGCGATTCTGATCAAGAAGCTGTTTCTGGCGCGCGCGTCGGCCCGCTAAATACGGCGTCGCGCCGGTGATGAGCCGGAGTTAACCCCGGCCTTCGCAATGCGCCGCATCAGTTCGATTCCAGCTCTTGATGAGCTTCTTTTCAAAATGGTGCGCCGCTCGAAAAAAACCCTTGTGAAACATTTCACGTTCCGGCAACGTTTCGGCCTCTTCCGACATTCAGTCGGGTTTTCAGTTGAAGTTTAAGGCGCGAAAAGTGTGTTCACGACGGCCGATTTGATGAAGTCAATGCAACAACTCAGGGCGATTTTGGCGGCTCTCGCAGTGCTGGCGATGGTCGCCTTGCCGCTGTCCGGCTGGGCGGCGGAAGCACCGCGGAACGCGGCTGCGGATGCCGGCCAGGCGCTGGAAGCGGCGAAGGAATCAGGTGCTTCCGCGGAAGGTGAACATCACGGGTTGCCGACGGCGGCTCCCCAGATTCAGCTTGGTCCCCTGGTGGTGACGAATTCGATGATCCTGACTTGGATCGTCGCCATCGGAGTCATCTTCTTCGCCCGCGTTGCGACCAAGAATATCCAGCAGGTGCCCCAAGGTGCGCAAAATTTTTGGGAATGGTTGGTCGAAGGTCTATACGGATTCCTTGAAGGCATCATCGGTCACGATCTGGTGAAGAAGACGTTCTGGTTCTTTGCGACGCTCTTCATCTTCATTCTCTTCACAAACTGGTTCAGCTTGATTCCCGGTGTTGGCACCATCGGCTGGGGCACGCCGGATGCGACCGGTCATCTGCATCACATCTCGCGCCCGATTTTGCGTGGCGTGAACGCGGACCTGAACATGACGCTGGCGATGGCGATGGTGTTCTTCGCGTGCTGGACTGTCTGGGCGCTGCAGGCGAATGGCCCGGGCGGATTCCTGATGCACATCTTCGGTCCCAAGGGCGATACGACGGGCCTCTTGAAGCTGCTCATGATTGTGGTCTTTCTCGCGGTCGGTGTGCTGGAAGTGGTTTCGATTGTCTTCCGCCCGGTGTCGCTGAGCTTCCGTCTCTACGGAAATATTTTCGCAGGTGAGAACATGCTGGAAACGATGGCGACGATGGGCGGCACCTATTTCGGGTGGCTGCTGCCGCTGCCGTTCTATGCGATGGAACTGCTGGTCGGTTTAGTGCAGGCGCTCGTGTTCATGTTGCTCACCGCGGTGTTCACCCTCCTCATCTGCACGCACGATGAGGAAGGTCATGGACACGGTCACGGCCACGAAAAGGCCGTCCACTGAAAACAATTTCAGCGGCGGGACCGTGGCAAGACTGCGGGCGTCGCTGAGAGACAACTAAAAGGAAAACATATGTTGATGCCACTGCTCGCTGAAATGACCGGAAACCTGCACGTCGCCGCTGCTGCGGCTGGCGCTGCGATTGGCGTCGGTATGATCGGCATGAAGGCCTCCGAAGCGGTTGGTCGGAATCCTGGCGCTGCGACGAAGATTCTCGTGCAAGCCATTCTGAGCACCGCCTTCGCTGAAGGTATCGTGTTCTTCGCGATCTTCCTCGCGAGGTAATCAATCTCAGGCGCGGGGCAAAGGCCCCGCGCCTGAAACACGGCATCACGGAAAAATTTAGTTCACTATGCATCAGACCTTGTTCTTCGCCGCCGCCGGTATCGGTGACATTGCCAAGCAGACCGGCGAGCAGTTCGGCTTCAATACCTCGTTGTTCATCTCGCAGGTGGTCAGCTTCTGCATCGTGGCGTTCGTGCTGCATCGCTTCGCCTACAAGCCGATTCTGACCGTGCTGGAACAGCGCCGTCAGACCATCGCCAAGGGCCTGGCCGACGCGGAACAGATCAAGCGCGACCTCGCGAATGCGCAGGCCAAGTCCCAGGAACTGATCAATCAGGCCAGCACGCAGGCGAACAAGATTATCGAGGAAGCCCGCGCCGCCGCCGCGAAGGTCACTGAGACCGAGACGCAGAAGGCGGTGGCCGCCGCGCAGGACATCATCAACAAGGCGCGCCAATCGAATGATGCGGAGCTTGCCCGGATGAAGTCCGAGCTGCGCAAGGAAATCGGCACGCTCGCCGTGAAGGCGGCGATGCAGGTCACCGGCAAGGTTTTGACGCCGGAAGATCAGCGCCGTCTGGCTGAGGAAACGAATCGCCAGCTCGCGGCCTAGGCGAATTCAGACCCGCGATTCGCATGAAGATTTCCAAACAAGCCCGCCGCGACGCGAAGCAGCTCTTCCTGACCTGCCGCACCAGCGGCGTGCTCGATGACGCGAAGGTGCGTCAGGCGGTGCAGTCCGTCATCGCGCAGAAGCCGCGCGGCTATGTGGCGATTCTCTCGCACTTCCAGCGTCTGGTGAAGCTGGACATCGACCGCCGCACGGCGCGTGTCGAGAACGCGGTGGAGACGGCGCCGGAATTGAAGGAAAGCATCAAGGCGAGTCTTGCGCGGCGTTATGGCGCGGGCTTGAACGTGCAGTTCGCGGTGAACCGCGATTTGATCGGCGGCCTTCGCGTGAAGGTCGGCAGCGATGTGTATGATGGCAGCGTGCAGGCGCGCTTGAACCGTTTGGCGGAAAGTCTTTAAGACCCCAGTGAACATTTGAAATAGAGCTATGAGTTCGATTCTCCAGGAAATTGAAGCGCAAATCTCCGGCCTCAAGACGTCGGTGACCAAGCAGAACGTCGGCATCGTCCGTGAAATCTCCGACGGCGTGGCCAAGATCGAGGGCCTGACCGAGGCGATGCTCAACGAGATGCTCGACTTCGGCAACGGCGTCATCGGCATCGCGCTGAACCTCGAAGAGACCGAGGTCGGCGCCATCGTGCTCGGTGATTACCTGAGCATCCGCGAGGGCACCGAGGTCAAGACCACTGGCAAGCTGCTCTCCGTGCCGGTCGGCAAGGGATTGCTCGGCCGCGTGGTGGACACGCTGGGCCGCCCGCTCGACGGCAAAGGTGCCATCAAGGAAACCGCCTTCTATCCGGTGGAGAAGATCGCTCCCGGCATCGTGAAGCGCAAATCCGTCAGCCAGCCGCTCCAGACGGGCATCATGGCGATCGACGCGATGATCCCGGTCGGTCGCGGTCAGCGCGAGTTGATCATTGGTGACCGTTCGACGGGCAAGACCACGATCGGCGTGGACACGATGATCAACCAGGCGCGCATCAACAAGCAGAACGCGAACGAAGCGGGCTTCCGTCCGGTTTACAACATCTACGTCGCCGTTGGTCAGAAGCAGTCGAATATCGCGCGCGTGATCGCCGAGTTGGAAAAGGCCGGCGCGATGGAATACACCATCGTCGTGGCGGCCGGCGCTGATTCCCCGGCTTCCGCGCAGTATCTCGCGCCGTTCGCCGGTGCGTCGATGGGTGAATGGTTCATGGATAACGGCATGGATGCGCTCATCATCTATGATGATCTCTCCAAGCAGGCCGTGGCCTACCGCCAAGTGTCGCTCGTGCTGAAGCGCCCGTCCGGCCGCGAAGCGTATCCGGGTGACGTGTTCTATCTCCACAGCCGTTTGCTCGAACGTTCCGCGCGCGTGAACGAACGCAGCGGCGGCGGTTCGTTGACCGCGCTGCCGATCATCGAGACGCAGGCGGGCGACGTTTCCGCTTACATTCCGACGAACGTCATCTCGATTACCGACGGCCAGATTTTCCTGGAAACCGACTTGTTCTACCAGGGCGTGCGCCCGGCGATTTCCGTCGGTCTTTCCGTCTCCCGCGTCGGTTCTGCCGCGCAGATCAAGGCGATGAAGCAGGTGGCCGGTCGTATCAAGGGC
>JBDHQG010000296.1:0-5850 GCA_039806925.1 Limisphaerales bacterium | reverse complement strand
TACCGCCGTCATGCCAGACGACGGCGCGAACAGCCTGAGCCTCACCAATGACAACGAAGCCTACGCTGTTTACCAACGCATCGTGTCGCCGAGCTTCGCGGAGTTCGAGGAGGAAGATCCCGACTTCGAGTTCATCGAAACCTTCTACACCATCGATCCCATCAACGAATCCCTCGGGACAGGGACGTTGACCATCACCGTCGATTTTGAAGCCAACCTCGTCTGGGGCACCTACAGCTTCACCGCCGGCGGCAGCGAGAACACCGGGCTCGAAGCGACTGTCACCGGCTCGTTCCTCGTCCGGCTCTCGACCTACGAGGACGAATAAGGATTCGAGCAAACGAAGCGCGAGTCTGACACCATCGACCTTCTTGCGATTTAACCATGAACACACGAATCACTGCCTCCGCTTGGGCCGTCGCTTTCATCCTCATCCTCGGCACCGGCTGCGCTTCCTCCTTCTCCAAACGATTGAACCGGCTGGAACTCGGCATGACCGCCGCGCAGACCAAGAAAATCCTTGGAGACAACTACGTGGTGAAAGCCTCCCGGACGGATGCCAGCGGCGCGACCTTGCAGATGTGGGAATTTCGCGACAAGAAAACCGAGGAAGCCTACAGCATCTACTTCAAGGATGGGTTCCTCGCGCAGTGGGGACTACCGTCCCGCCAGGATTTTCCCGAGCTCAACTTACCAAAGCGCTGAAAGGAAAGTTCATTCTCCACAATCAACCGATTACGCCCCGTCGATATGAGTACTCCAACCCTGTTCCAACCATTCTTCCGCATCCGCCCGAACATCCGCTCCAGGACGATCCACCTCGCACTTGCCCTGATGGTCGGCACAATCCATTCCTTGGCCGCGACAATCTCCTGGTCCGGGGCAGGTGGGGATAATCGATGGAGCAATCCGGCGAACTGGACCGGCGGCGTGCTGCCGGCGACCGGCGACGAAGTGGTGATCGATGTGCCGGGCGAAGTCACCGTGCGGATGGACGCGCCGAACACCACCGTCAGCCGCTTGCAATGCGAAGAATCATTCGTGATTGAGAGCGGTCGATTCGTGGTAACTGACGGGGCATCGGTGGTAAACGGGACTTTCGCCATCAGCGCGGCGCAGTTTGAAGTGAAGGGTGTCGGCACCACCTTCACGGCGAACGGAGCGGTTACAAACCTGGTTGAATTGTACGCTACAGATGGAGCGACAATGTCCTTCCCTGGGGCGCATGACGTTTCGGCCGCCGGATCGTCTTCTTGGTACACGACTTGGATGGCCACAGGAGCCGGCAGCACCATTCTTCTCCCGAACCTGACAAACATAACGTCCCCGCTTGTATTGGATGTCACAGCCTTTTCTGGCGGCAAGATTGACATGGGGGCTTTGCGAACCTCGGATGCGCTAATCAATTATTTAGCGCAAAGCTCGAATAGCCTCATCAATCTTGCCGGTCTGCGCGGTCTCTTTCCGGGACGCGGCATTACTGCGGGTGACGGAGGAGCCATCCACATCCCGAACATTACCGCGATGGAATTTGTTGTCTTGAACCTCGGGTCCGGAGCGATTGTTCCCACGGCGCAGCTGCAGGCTTTTACCCGTGGCGACCTGATCCTCTCCAGCCGCACAAATGGCTTCGACGGACTGACGAACTTCTCCGGATCGATCTCTGCGAGCCAGGATTCCCGCTTGGATTGGGGCCACTTCACCACCCTATATCCATCCAACAACTCCGAAATCACCATCTCGTGCTGGGGAAACAGCGTCATCGATCTCTCCAGAGTCACCAACGCCATCATCCGCAGCATCTCGGCACAAAACGGCAGCCGCATCGATTTGAGCGGTTTGAGAGTTGAGGCGGAATTAGGGCTGGTAAGCGCCGGGGGTTCTGGAAGCCAGATCGATCTCTCCGGGCTGTCGGGCTTGTGGAAGGGCATCAATCGTTTTCCCCCGACTTCGATTCAGGCTGGAACCGGTGGCAGCGTTCTGATCCCCAACGTCACGGCACTGCAGGATGTCTCTCTTGACTTGAGCGGCAACGATTCGGCACCAATTTCGCAAATCGGCTCCATCAGCGGAGGAAACCACAACCTGAGGGACCTCACCAACGGATTCGAGGGATTGACGAACTTCAGCGCCGACCTGTCTGCCTACAATACACGATTGGACCTGACGAACTTGAACGTGATCTACGTCACCAATGCCGGCCACAACGCCTCGTTCAGCGCCAGCCAGGGCAGTTTCATTGACGTTTCGCGTGTCACGAATGTGGTGACCAGTCCCGGTTGGAGCTTCGGCGTCACCACCTATGACAGCAGCCGGATTGATCTGAGCGGGTTGAACTCTCGAGACGCGCAGATGACTGCCGGGGCTTACGGCGGATTCATCGATCTCTCCGGGCTAAACGGCACTTGGGAGGTGGAGGGCGGTTATGGAAACCTCACCGCTTTCTCCGGCGGAGCGATCGCGATCCCGAATATCACCGCCACGAAAGGAGTGACGTTGACGGTGTACGGCACCGCCGATCTCGACCTGTCGCGAATCGAGTCGATTGTCGATGGCGGCATCACCTTCAATGATCACACGAACAGCCTGGCTGCGTTGACCAACTTCAGCGGTTCGCTCACCGCGAACAACGCCGAGTTGATCCTGACGAACCTGACGGCCCTGTATGTGACCAATCGCAACAATTACTTCTTCACCGTGGAGCGAGGAGGGATTTTGAATCTCTCCAACGTGACCAGGTTCGTTGCGGCACCGGATTCTGGTTCTGTTTTCCTCGATGCCTCGCGCGTTGGACGAATCGATTTGAGCGGTTTGACCGCCCCCGATGCGCGACTCAGCATCAATGTGGCCGGCCAGAACAGCGTCGTGGATTTGTCAGGGCTTCACGGAGTGTGGAGAGGTAACAACGCTGGGGCAAACGTAGGCTCGGACGGTTCGCTGCTGATTCCCAATATCACGGCGATGGACGGAATCGCCCTCAGTATCAGCGGCGGGCACGTTCCGCTCGCACAGCTCCAATCCTTCGTTAACGGCACCTTGAGTCTGAGCCAGCAAACGAACGAGTTCTCCTCGCTGACGAACTTCTCTGGGACGTTGAACTCCTTCTATCAGGGTTGGGCCGGGTTTCCAGCGTTGACCCAACTGGTCACAACCAATGGCTATGTGCAGTTCGCGGCGTCCGGTGGATACATCGACTTGTCCCACGTCACCAACGCCATCGTCAGGACTCATGCCTTGTACATCGCGGCTTCTGCCGGCGGCCACATCGACCTTTCCAACTTGGAAACCATCGTGGCCGGAAGCGTGGATGTTACCGCCAGCGGCACGGACGCCGTGGTGGATCTCAGCGGCTTGACCGGATTCTTCAGTGACAACAACGGAGGCCGTTTCAGCACCTCGTCTGGTGGCGTGATCCTCCTGAACTCCGACGCCATGTTGATCACCGGTGTGGCGTTCGACCTGCAAAGCAATCCCGGCGGACCAGTGCCGCCCTTCCTCGCACCTTCGCAATCCCTCGTGCTTTACGGCCAGCCGTGGCAGAGCTACCGCATCGAATCCCGCAATCCTTCCGTGGCGAACAGCCCGTGGTCCCTCTACCGGCGCCTGCCCATGACTGAACCATTTCAAATCGTCAGTGCGCGTGCGCCGAAGGATCTGGTCCTTCGCGTCCGCACATTTGTCGCGGACCCGCCGGAAGTGGACATCCGCGAAACCGAGTCCGGCATGGTGGAGCCGATTCTCTTCGGTGTCCCCGGCCGCACCTACCGTATGGAAACGACTGCCGACCTTGGAGCGGATGGCTGGCAGGAGGTGTCGACCGCCACGCTGACGAACTCGTTCTTCATTCACCCCGGCAACGCTGCGACGAACACCGCCCGCTTTTATCGCGGACGTCAGTTGTGACGAGATCGGACAGGCTCTGGGCCCCTGGCCGAACTGCGCTCCACTTCGCTCCGTCTTCTCATGACGGCGGCCGTGTTCGGAACTGAATTCTGGAACCACTTCTAATCAGGCCCTCCGGAGACGCCCTCCTACTCGGGGCGGCGAGAGCGCATCTTGACACTGCCTCCGGGCGCGGCCTTCAGGCCGCTTCGACATCCGCACGACCGAGTGGAAACGATTGCGCTACAGCCTCCCATCGTTGAAGCGACGTCAACGCCACGCTCCAGCCCGTTTGCAACGGGGGGCAGTGGCAAGATGCGCCCGCACGAATGGAAACTTAATCGGCCCGCTTGCACTCGACGCAATAATCCGGTAACAGTATCCGCGTATGAAAAAACTCCTCATCTGCTCCGTTCTGGCGGCGTTTGCATCCGTGACTGCAGTTCAGGCTGGCGAAGCCTGCTGCTCCAAGCAAAAGGCCGCCGCGTGCTCGAAGGCCACGGCCAAGAAAGCCAGCACCCAGGTCAAGGGTGCCGAGCTTCTGATGGTCCGTCGTTAACCTTCGCTTAACCAAGAAAACCCTGCCCGTTCGCGCGGGCAGGGTTTTTTGTTGCCCGCCGAGGACGCCGGCTGATTAGCTTTCCACGCGCAATGAAATCGCCCTTCGACAGCATCGAGTCCGTCGTCCAAGACCTCCGCAAAGGCCGGATGGTCATCGTCGTGGACGACGCGGACCGCGAGAACGAAGGCGACTTGATCATGGCCGCCGAACACGTCACGCCCGCCGCGATCAACTTCATGGCGCGCTTCGGCCGTGGCCTCATCTGCGTGCCGACGACCGATGAACGGCTCAAGCAACTCGGCGTCGAACGGATGGTTTCCCAGAACCGCGAGTCGTTCAAAACGGATTTCCAGGTCAGCGTCGATGCCGCGCGTGACATCTCCACCGGCATCAGCGCCGCCGACCGGGCGGAGACGATTCGCGTGATGGCGGACCCGACCGCCGTGCCGGACAACCTCGTGCAACCCGGCCATGTCTTCCCACTGCGCGCGCGCTCCGGCGGCGTCCTCCAACGCGCCGGCCACACCGAGGCCGCGGTGGATTTGGTGAAGCTCGCCGGCTGCCGGCCGATTGGCGTCATCTGCGAAGTGCTGAAGGACGATGGTTCGATGGCGCGTCTGCCGGACCTCGTGAAGTTCGCGAAGAAGCACAAGCTCAAGCTCGGCACCATCGAGGCGCTGATCAAATACCGTCGCTCGCGCGAGCGCCTGGTCGAAAGGCTGGAAGTCATCCAGATGCCGACCGACTACGGCGATTTTCAGCTCCATCTCTATCGTTCCACCATCGACGGCCAGCATCATCTCGCGCTCGTGAAGGGCGACGTCGCCAGCAAGAAGAAGGTGCTCGTGCGCGTTCACAGCGAATGTCTGACCGGCGATGTCTTCGGCTCACGCCGCTGCGATTGCGGGCCGCAGCTCCATCAGGCGATGAAACAGGTCGCGGACGAAGGCTGCGGCGTGATTCTCTACATGCGACAGGAGGGACGCGGCATCGGACTCGCCCCGAAGATTCAAGCGTACAAGCTGCAGGAGAAAGGCTACGACACGGTGGAGGCGAATCTGAAGCTGGGCTTCAAGATGGACCTGCGCGAGTACGGTTTGGGCGCGCAGATTCTCGCGGACCTCGGCCTGCGCACGATTCGCCTGCTGACGAACAATCCGCGAAAAATCGTCGGGCTCGAAGGCTACGGATTGGAAATCGTCGAGCAGGTTCCCATTCGCATCGCTCCCAATCCACACAACGCAAAGTATCTGAAAACCAAACGCGAGAAGCTCGGACACTTGGTGTGACGAGTGATGCGTGATGCGTGAGAAGAGTTTGCAGTGGCTCTCGTGTCTTGTTTGCGTATTGCGTATTCCGTATTGCGTATTGCGTATTGCGCAATACGCAATACGCAATACGCAATA
>JBDHQG010000295.1:0-5855 GCA_039806925.1 Limisphaerales bacterium | reverse complement strand
TCAGCGCGAGGGTAAGCGCGTTCTCCTCCGCGAAATCGACGTAGGCTTCATCGAGGATGACCACGCCGCGATGTTCCCGGCAGAGCGCGTCGAGTTCTGCGGTGGCGAAGGCGCGTCCGCTCGGGGCGTTCGGCGTGGTGATGAGCGTGAGGGCGGCGTTGAAGTCCCAGGCCTTGGACTTGCGCAGGACTTCGAGCGAGGGAATCGCGAACTCGCTGGTGAGCCGGACGGCATTGGTGCGCGCGCCGTGGATGGCAGCGAGCACGGGATAGAGCGAGTAGCTCGGGGTGAAATACTGGATGGTGCTTCGGCTTGAATGTAGGACAGGCATCCTGCCTGTCCCGAGGTTCGTTTGATCTCTCTTCGCTTTGGCACCTGCGATTGAAGAACGGGACAGGCTGGAAGCCTGTCCTACGGCGGGCTCGACAAACGTGCGAGTCGCCAGCGCGAGCAGTTCGTCGGAGCCGTTGCCGATGATGATGTTCTCCGGCTGGCAGCGATGCAGCCTGGCGAGCTTCTCGCGCAGCGCCTGGGCGGTGGGATTCGGATAAAGACGCAGGCGGCCGTCGACGGCGGCTTTCGTCGCGGCGAGAACTTTGGGCGACGGCGGATAGGGATTCTCGTTCGTATTGAGTTTGATGAGCCCTTTGATCTTCGGCTGTTCGCCGGGAACGTAGGCGTGCAGATCGTGAACGAGCGGGCGGATGACCGAGGCGGGCTTCACGCGTGCGGAGGAACGAGTGCTCATTTGGAATCAACGCGAATGGTGGCGGAGCGGCCGTGGGCGTCGAGGCCTTCGAGCGCGGCGAACTTGGCGACGGCCTTGAGAGACTTCTTCAGCGACGCGCGGTTGTATTCCACCACGCTCGTACGGCGTTGAAATTGATCAACAGTCAGGCCCGCGAACGAGGCGCCTGCGCCGCCGGTCGGCAGCGTGTGGCTCGGGCCGGCGACGTAATCGCCGAGAACGGTCGGCGAGAAGGAGCCGACAAAGATCGCGCCGGCAGTGGTGATGTTCTTCACCGCGACGTCCGGTTTCTTGAGCATCACTTCGCAATGCTCGGGCGCGAGCTGGTTGACGAGCGTGATGCCGTCCTCGAGCGACTTCACGAGAATGAGCGAGCCGTTGTCTTTCAGCGCGCGTTCGATGAATTCGCGGCGCGAAAGCTTTGGGAGCTGGTGGTCGATCTCCTTTTGCACGGCGGAGAGAAACTTCGCGGACGTGGTCACGAGCCAGACGCGTTCGTGTCCGGAACCATGTTCCGCTTGCGCGAGCAGATCGGCGGCGGCGAAGCGCGGATTGGCGGAATCGTCCGCGAGCACGAGCACTTCGCTCGGACCGGGCAGCAGATCAACGGCGACGTGACCGAAGAGCAAGCGCTTGGCGGCGACGACGTAGGCGTTGCCGGGGCCGAAGACTTTCTGGACGTGCTTGATGGTGGGCGTGCCGAAGGCCATGGCGGCGATGGCTTGCGATCCTCCCACGCGATAAACTTCCGTCGCTCCCGCCGTGCGCGCGGCGAAAAGGATGCCGGGATTGATCTGGCCGTCCTTGCCACAGGGCGTGCAGACGACGATCTCCTTGCAGCCTGCGACGCGCGCGAGGGTGATGGTCATCAGGCAGGTGGAGACGAGCGGAGCGGTTCCGCCCGGGATATAAATCCCGACGCGATGAAAGGGATCGAACTTCTCGCCGACATTCGCGCCCTGGGCGTTCTTCGCCGACCAGTTCTTGCGGAGGGATTTTTTGCTGAAGAGCGCGACGTTCCGGCTGGCGAGCGTCACGGCGTCGCGCAAGGAATCATCGGCCTGGAGGGAGGCGTTGAGAAACTCGGGCGTCGTGACGGCCAGTTGTTCCGTCGTGAGCTTCGCGCCGTCGAACTTTTCCGTGAACTCGATCAACGCCGCGTCGCCCCGCGTGTAGACGGCGTCGAGGATGGCACGGGTGCGTTCCTCAATCGTCTTGTCGAACAGGCTCGACGCGGAGGTCAGATTCCGGAGCTTCGCGGCGAAGTCCGGATCATTGAAACGGATGACGTTCATTTGCGGCGCGCACGCTAGAGGAAGCATCCGGAAAAGTCAAAAGACAGGCCGGTGAGGGGCGTGATCGGAAGTGGCAGGCAACGCCGGTGGAGGTATGAGGTATGGACTGCGGAAACCTGTTTCCGCTTTGGCTGCACGGTGAGTGAAGCCAAGCGCGCCGTATCGATGGAAGGTGTAGCCAAAGCGGAGTCCTGCCTCCGCAGTCCACACGCCTTCGCCTCACGGACCGCCATTTCCGAACGCACCCGCCGGTGAGGAAGATGGTAGCTGAAAGGGATTGTCGAGCGGGGTGAGTTTGTCTCGTGAAAGGATTTTTTGCGCGCCTGCACCCCATCTTTTGCGCATTGGGCGCTGACCGAGCGAGCGGTTCTCCGTGATTTCCCGCGTGATCGCCGCCGCGCCAGCCCGAACCTGAAGCTGGCCTTGACCTTGCTATTAGAAAGCCATGTCAGCCCGTGATTACAGAAAGGCAAGCCATATGAAAGCCACAGGACAGGTTCCGCTGCGTTTTCTTCACACAGGAAGCGCGAATTTCACGCTTCCGATCCAACGGAAGCCGCTCACGACATCGCTGCTCCCTTTCAGCCTGAAGAAAACGACCGGCAAGATTCCGAAGATCGAGGTCGAGCGTCCCGAGTTCCATTGAACCAGTTGGATTCGCGCCGCCCGTGGCGCGATACGCGAAAGACCCAATGAAATCAGCTCATTTGTTGCAGCGGCCCGATGCTGCGCCTGGCGCCGGCGCGGTGAAGATTCGCTTCACCAGCGGCAGCGCTTCGCCCTCGACGCGGTCGTTTACATTTTTTCTGACGCTGATTTCGCGCCGCGTGGAAGCACGGCATCGTTCTTGCGAACAGGTGATGTATGACTCACCGAACGCCAGTGAAGGCACGACTGAGTCACCGATCCGAGACGCGCTGAGCGCGCAAGGGCGGAAATAAATTTGGCGTCACGACAGCCCCGACGTGACGAAAAAGATTTAAAAGGGGGTCGTTGGACTAAGGACTGGTGCGGCGGTGTCCAGTAATGGCGCCCGTGTTTGTCTGGACACGGGTGGATAAATCGCCGGCGCTCTGGATGATTTCATCCGCCGCCGCACCGGTTCCGACGACTCAAAGACAGATTTGCTCCGGGTGGTTACGGGGCAGTGGGGGGCACGCGAAGTGCCAGCAGGCGCAGCCATCCCTTTCAAGCTGCGCCTGCTTTTTTATTTCCTCGAACGCGTTGGATAAGCCCGGAGCGGGCGACGGAGAAAAGCGAACGCGGCGCGCTTGCCCGCCTTAACGTGGCCCGCCCAGCAGGCTGCGGCGCTTCCACAACTCGGCGGGCGCGAAGATTCCCGCAGGCGTGATGATGCCGGTGATCAGTTCCGGCGGTGTCACGTCGAATCCGGGGTTGAACGCGCCGCTCGCGGGGTTCGCGATGCGGACATACGCCCGGCGCGCGCGGCCAGATGGTTGCTTCCTTGAATGCGGATCCGTCAGCGCGCCCCATGCTCCCAGCACTTCGTTTTCGTCGCGTTCCTCAATCGGGATGTCGTCGCCGGAACGCAGGTTCCAGTCGATGGTGGACAGGGGAATGGCGACGTAGAACGGCACGCCGTGGCGCTTCGCCAGCACGGCTTTCGTGTAAGTGCCGATCTTGTTGGCGACTTCACCCGTGCGACCCAGGGTTCGATCACTCCCGACAATCACGAGGTCAATCTCGCCGCGCGCGAAGAGCAGTCCGGCGGCGTTGTCCGCGATGATTTGATGGGAGATGCCCTGCTGCGCGAGTTCCCAGGCGGTGAGTGTCGCGCCCTGGGAGCGCGGACGGGTCTCATCGCAATACACATGGAATCTCCGCCCGGCGTCATGCGCGGCATACATCGGCGCGGTGGCGCTGCCAATGTCGACGAACGCCAGCCAGCCGGCGTTGCAATGGGTGAGCACGTTCATGCCGTTGCCAATCAGCTTCGCGCCGTGCCCGCCGATGGCGCGGCAATGCTCGACGTCTTCGTGCGCGAATTCCTCCGCGGCGGCGAGAGCGAGCGCCTGTTGCTCCGCGATGGTTTCGCCGGCGCGCATCCGGACGCGGACCTGAAGCATCGCGTTCACCGGATCGACGGCGGTCGGCCGGGCGGCTTCGATGGTGCGAAAGACTTTCTCCATGTGTTTCACGAAGGCCGGAAGGCTCCGGCCACGGAACGCGCGAGCACCTTGAGCGAACCCATACGCTGCGGTGGCGCCGATGGCCCCGGCGCCGCGGACGATCATGTCGCGGATCGCGTCGGCGGTGGCGCGGTGGTCGGACGTGGAAACGATCTTGAATTCGTGCGGCAGCAGGCGTTGCTCGATCAGTTGGACGGAGTTGGTCCGTTCATCGAACGTGACGGTGCGGCAATGACGGGAGCGGCCGGCGACAGTGACTTTCACGCGCGCAGCTTAAGTGGATGGCGGGTCCGAGGAAAGAACCGGTTCACTGCGGAAACAAAAGAGCGGAATGACAGGGTCACTCCGCCCGGCGCTCTGACAAAATAGGAACGGCTGCTACGGCGTGTCCGGCTGGAAGCTGCCGAGCTTCATCAGGTGCTTCTTGAAGATCGGTTCCTTGCGCAGATTCAACAGATCCGGGTCTTTCATCAGCCACTTGAAATCGGTGAACCCGCGCGCGACCGCAAGCGTGAGCGCGGCGATGGCTTCATCAAGATGCTTCGAGAGCGAGTAACTGCAGGCGAGATTGTAGAGAACTGCCGGATCATCCGGCTGCATCTTGGCGAGCTGCTCGTCGGCCTTGAGCCCCTCCTCCAGTTTGCCGCGACGGGAATAGTCGTCGCTCAGGACGCGCCAGGCTTCGAGGAACTTCGGGTCGCGATGGACGACGCCTTCCATGAAAGTGATTTCGATGTCCAAATCCCGCTGCTCCTTGCGGGTCAGCTTCCGTCTGGTGCAACTTTTGTTCAACATATCAGTGTGCATACACACAGTTGCGAGTCGGCAGAACCGGAGCACCGTCACTGGCGTTTCCTGAACGAGTTCCCCACCGTTCCATCCTGGTTCTGCTACGGCTTCGTTCTTGGGATTTTAATCGGCGGAACCTCCGGGGCGCTTTAGGCTTCGCCGCGACTGACTATGAAATGCTTTGTCACAGGCGGATCGGGCTTCATCGGCGCGAATCTGATCCATGAATTGAACGCCCGCGGGCATGAAGTCCGCGCCTTGTTGCGTCCGGGCAGCGATGTCCGCGGGCTCGCGGGCGCGACGTACGAACGGGTGAACGGCGATGTCGGAGATCGCGCGGCGCTGGCGAAGGGTTTGCGCGGCTGCGACTGGTGCTTTCACGTCGCGGCGAGTTACCATCTGTGGCTGCCGGACTACGCGCCCATGTACGCGGCGAATGTCGATGGCACGCGGAACGTGATCGAGGTCGCGGCCAAAGCCGGTTGCTCACGCATCGTTTACACCAGCACGGTCGGTTGCATCGGGCTGCCGAAGGAAATCAACGGGGCGGTCACGCCGACCGATGAGGCGACGCCGGTGGCCGAATCGCAGATGAGCAATCACTACAAGCTCTCGAAGTGGAAGGCGGAGGTTGTGGCGCACGAGCTTGCGGCGAAGGGACTGCCGGTCGTCATCGTGAATCCCAGCGCGCCGATTGGCCCGCGCGATGCGAAGCCAACTCCGACCGGCAAGGTCATCGTCGATTTTCTCAATCGCGAGATGCCGGCCTACCTCGATACCGGTTTGAACTGGGCGCATGTCCGCGACGTGGCCACCGGCCACATCCTCGCCGCGGAGAAGGGACGCGTGGGTGAGCGCTATATCCTGGGAAGC
>JBDHQG010000294.1:0-5897 GCA_039806925.1 Limisphaerales bacterium | reverse complement strand
TGCTGGCCGCCGGAAAGCTGGTTGGGCGAGCGCGTCGCATACTTTTCCATCTGCACGATGGCGAGCGCCTCGGCGACGCGACGTTTTTTTTCGTCGGCGCCGATGCCGGCGACGTCGAGGCCGTAGGCGACGTTCTCGGCGACGGTCATGTGCGGCCAGAGCGCGTAGTTCTGGAAGACCATGCCGGTGTTGCGCTGGTGCGGCGGCACGCCGGCCATCGGCTTGCCGCCGAACAGCAGTTCGCCGCCGTCGGGTTGGTAGAAGCCGGCGATGGTGCGCAGCAGCGTCGTCTTGCCGCAGCCGGAGGGGCCGAGGAGGAAGAACAGCTCCTGCGCCTCGATCTCCAGGGAGATGTTCCTCAAGGCGAGCGTGTCGCCGAATTTCTTTGTGAGGTTGCGAATTACGACGCGCATGAGATGAGGCTATGGGCTAGAGGTGTCGGGCAAGAGGGCGGCGTCAGAATAGCTTTGAGAGAAGAAATCCCGCGATCAGGGTGACAGAGGCGAGGAGAAGGGAAGGTCGAAAAGTACGGCTCCGGGCTTTGATGAGGGCTCCGAGCATTTTTCCGATCTCGACCGACTCGTTGTCGATCCGGCTGAAGTCCGGCGGGGTGACAAGACCCACATCCTTTGCGATCTCAAGCTGTGTTCGGAGTTCGGCAAGAGATCCTTTCGAGATGTGAAAGAACCGAACGGAATCGCGATCCGACGATCGTTCGTCCCCTTCCGCAATGTTGCTGGGCACGCTGACCGCGCTCCGCCGCATTTGATCGGACAATCCCCAGTCTTTCCGGAGGCTGTCTTGATAAGTGAGTTTGTAGACGGTGACCGCCAGATTTTTGGATCGCTGCCAAACCTGTAGTTCCTTGAAGCCATTCTTGCTCATATTGATTTCGAGATGACTGTTGTTTCCAGCGCCTATCGCCTTTTGCCTATCGCCTGATATTTGTTTCTCGCCCATGTTTGCCATTCGGTCTTGGTGCGGTTGCGGACGGCGGGATCTTTCCACTGTTCTTTTGCCAGCTTCAATGCCTCCGGCTCGGTCAGCGGCACGCGACCGAGTTCGGAAAGATCGTCTGGTTGCATGCCGCGGGCGATCACTGCCCGCCACGCTTCCTGCAACTCCGCGTGCGTGTCCACCAGGAGCGCGCCGACCATCGCGGCCAGGACTTCGCGCCGGTCGCGGCCGAGCTTGGAGTTGTAAACGAAGCTTTGTTTCAAATCGAACGGCGAGAACTCGATGTTGCTGACGCCTTTGTAGCGTTTGTAGAAGTCGGGCCGCACGGACATGCGTTCGATGGAGAACTGCTTCGGCCCTTCCGCATGGCCGCGTGGGAGAAACCAGAGCCGTTGTCCGTCCTCGCCCAGCACGAAATCCACGAAGCGCTGAGCCGTCGTCAGGTTCGGCGCGCCCTTGAGAATGGCCATCGCGTCGCCGTTGATGGCGGTGAAATCTTCCGGCAGCACGAAGGTCATGTTGGTGCGGCCCGCCACGGCGATCTGGCTGAAGCCGTAGAAATCAATGGCGAAGGCGTAGGCGGTTTCGCCCAGCGTCACGTCCTTCGCGGTGCTGCTGGAGAGGCGGTCGAATTTGCGCACGTTGCCGCCGATTTCCGTGAGCTTCTGCCAGCCTTTCTCCCAACCGTAGGCCTGAAGGAACGCCTCGAACATCACGTTCATCGTGCCGCTGTTGCGCGGATCACCGGCGCCGACCCAGCCGATGAGCTTGGGATTCGCGAGGTCGCCCCAGGTGCGGGCGAGGTTGAGGTGAAGTGTGCGCTGCAACTTCGTGTTCTGGAGAATGCCGAAGCTGGAGAGCGCGGCGGCGAACCAGGTGAAGTTCCCGTCGTAAATCTCCATGCCCTGCAAATCCCGCGGGATGCCGGCGAGGATCTCGGCGGGCGGCTGGTAACGGGCGGAGAGCTTTTTGTCGGCGAGGACGAGATAGGGTTCCTGTCCGCCGCCGAAAAGCAGGTCGAGCCCGATGCCAGCCGGCTTCTTCGAGAACTCGGATTGCACGAAGCGCAGCGCGTCCGACGTGCCGCCGACGTTGCGCCACTGCACCTCGGCCTTCTCGCCGAACTTCTTCGCGTGCCACTCGGCGAAGCCGCGTCCGAACTCGTGGCGGATGGCGTCAACGTGCGGGGTGAGAATGATGACTTCGGCCGCGGGCGCGCAGACCAGGCTGAGGATGAGGAACAGCGGGAGCGGGACGAGCCCGGCGAATCCGCGCAGTCTTCGATTTGAAGAGGAACGCGGGTGGTGCCGATGTCGCTCGCCGGGCATGGGGCTGGAGCGTAGGCAGGCGGCGCGGACGGGACAAGCGGAGAAGTTGGGCGCCTCTTGAATGCGTGTTGCCCAAACACGCGGACCGCGACCGGTCCCCGGTCGCAGCGGGTGAAGCGCACGGGGCATCGTTGAAGTTTGCCGGCACCACCGTCCGGGCGACGCGTTGCGAGCCGGGACGGCTCGCAGGCCGTGAGTTCCTCCTTCGTTTGGGCCACCGGCCCTTCAGTTGCGCCCGGAGACGTTTGCCGGCCGACATTTCGATGGACACCGCGCGCGTGCTCCAACCAGACTTCCCGCCTCGAACTATGCGTTTTTGTTCCTTATCGCTGTGGTGTGCGTCGCTGGTGGCGGCGGTTGTTTCGGCGGGGTGCGCGTGGATTCCGCAGACCGCGCACATCCGGGTGACGCCGGTCGTGGCGCTCTCGGACGATGGTCGCGGTGCGGAGGTGGCGGTTGAAGTTCTCGACCGGCGCATGACGACGACGCTCGGGCATCGCGGGATGGATTCGCAGGATGCCGCCATCACCTCGAAGCAGAACATCGCGGTGCTGGTGCGGGATGCGTTGATGGCGGGCTTTGCGAGGAAGGGTTTCAAGGTGAGGGCGCATGAAGGCGGGGCGGGGCGCGTGTTGACGGTGGAATTGACGAAGCTGGAATACACGACCGACATGGATTTTTGGAAGGGCGTGGTGATGACGGAGGCGGTGCTGAGCGCCAGGTCGGTGAAGAGCGGGGTTCGTTTCCAGCAGTTCTACACCGGCCAGCGCAAGGAGACGACGGTCGAGGCGCCGCGCGCGAAGACGAACGAGCGTTTGCTGAACGAGGCGATCACCGGGGCGACGAAGAACTTGCTGGAGGATCCGAATTTGTTGCGGTTCCTGGCGGAGTGATGCGCGGGAGTCATCGCGCGAGGAACAGGGCCAGGATTTGCGCGGCGAGGATGCGGAGGACCATGGTCAGCGGATAGACCGTGGCGTAGGCGACGGAGGGCGCGTCGGACTTGCTGATGGCGTTGGCGAAGGCGAGGGCGGGGGGATCGGTCATGCTGCCGGCCATGAGCCCGCTCAGGGTCATGTAATTCAACTTCAGGAGCGCGCGTCCCAGGCAGGCGATGAAAAACAGGGGCAGCATCGAGATGGCGACCGCCCCGGCCATCCACCAGAGACCTTCCGGCGTGAAGACGGTGTGAAAGAACTGTTTCCCGGCCTTCAATCCCACGCACGCGAGGAAGAACGTGATGCCGAGTTCGCGAAAGGCGAGGTTGGCGCTGGCCGGCATGTGCCAGACGAGCGGCCCGATGTGGCCGAGACGGCCGAGCAAAATCGCCAGCACGAGCGGGCCGCCGGCGAGGCCGAGCTTCACCGGCACCGGCAGGCCGGGGAATGAAATCGGGATGGTGCCGGCGAGAATGCCGAGGGCGATGCCGACAAAGATCGGGACGAATTGCGTTTCGTTGAGGGCCTTCAGGGAATTGCCGAGCGCCGCGGAGGCGTTGCGCAGCCCTTCGTCGTCGCCGACGACGTTGAGGACGTCGCCAAACTGCAGGCGCAGGTCCGGCACGGCGGTCATCTCGATGTCGGCGCGGCTGACGCGGGTGATGGCCACGCCGTAGAGAGGATCGAGGCCGAGCTCGGCCATGGTTTTGCCGAGCACGTCCTTGCGGGTGACGACGATTTTGCGATGGGTGATCGCGCCCGGCGCCTTGAGCAGGTCGACTTCGCTCGCGCTGCCGACGACGCGGGCGAATTGTTCGAGCCCGCGCCAGGTGCCGACAACCAGCAGGACGTCGCCGACGTGCAGCACCGCGTCGTCGGTGGCGGCGAAGACGGTCTTCTGTCCCCCGCGCCGGATGCGCGAGATGACCACGCCGGTTTCGAGGCGGCCCGGAATGTCGCCGACCGCGGTGCCGTCGAGATTCTTGTTCTCGACGAGGAGATTGAGGCGGCCGAGCGGCTCGATGCCGCGCTGCTGTTCCGCGCGGAAGAGGTCGGCTTCGCGCGAGGGATCGATCCGGAAGAGGACGCGGACAATCAGCAGCGAGCCGATGATGCCGACGATGCCGATGGGATAGCTGACGGCGTAGGCGAGCGCGGGCAGGGCGGCCTTTGCCGGCGGAACGGTTCCCAGTGTCGCGAGTGTTTGCTGGGCGGCGCCGAGGGAGGGCGTGTTGGTGGTCGCGCCGGAGAACAATCCGAGCGCGGCAATGACATCGTAGCCCTGCATCCACGCGCCGAGCAGCGCGACGCCGGCGCCTCCGAGCACCACGGCGGCGGCGAGGGCGTTCAGGTGAAGGCCGTTTCGGCGAAACGACGCGAAGAAGCCGGGCCCGAGCTGCAGGCCGATGGTGAAGACGAACAGGACGAGGCCGAACTCGCGCACGAAGTCGAGAATGCCGTGATCGATCTGCGCGCCGAAGTGACCGAAGACGATGCCGGAGAACAGCACGCCGGCGGCGCCGAGCTTGACGCCGCGCCAGCGGATGCCGCCCAGCGCGAGGCCGGTCACCGCCACCAGGCACAGGATGAGCAAGGCGTGCGCGACCGGCTGGGTGGCGCCAAGGTGGTTGAGCCAGTTCATGACTGCGGGGTTGCCGCGAAGGGAATCAGGCCGTGGCCTTTTTGATCAGGGCGAGAAGCTCGTCGTATTGATCGACGGCGGGGAATTGAGGGAACTGTTGCTTGATGCTGTCCGGCGCGTGGAAGAGGAACCCGGCGTTGGCCTCGCCGAGCATGGCGGTGTCGTTGAAGGAATCGCCGGCGGAGATGACGTGGTAGTTCATCGACTTGAGCGCGGCGACCGCCTTCTTCTTTTGGTCGGCGATGCGAATCTGGTAGTTCGTGACGTGGTCGTTTTCCACGATCAGCCGGTGGCAGAGCAGGGTGGGCCAGTTGAGCTGCTGCATCAGCGGTCTGGCGAACTGCTCAAAGGTGTCCGAGAGAATCAGCACCTGCGTGAACGAGCGCAGCTCGTCGAGGAACTCCCTGCCGCCTTCGAGCGGACGCAATGTGCCGATGACCTGCTGGATGTCGGAGAGCTTCAGCCCGTGGGCGTCGAGAATCTTCAGCCGCCCCTGCATGAGCTTGTCGTAATCCGGCTCGTCGCGCGTGGTGCGGCGGAGTTCCTTGATGCCGGTTTTCTCGGCGACGGCGATCCAGATCTCGGGAACGAGCACGCCTTCGAGATCCAGGGTGACGATGGACTGTTTCACGGGCGCGAAGTGTTCCAAGATTTCCTTTGCGTGTCGAGTGTGCCGCTGCTTCCCTCGGCGCGGCGATGAATTCCATCTCGATCCAGGTGCCGGCGTCGACCTCGAACCTTGGTTCGGGCTTCGACACGCTCGGCCTTGCGGTGAAGCTCTACAACGTGCTTCAGGTCGAGCGCTTCTCCGGCGCGGGAATCCGGCTGGGCTGGGATTTGAACGCGGACGACCGGGCGTGGTTTGAACACGCGCTGGGCGCGGCGTCGAAATTGTTCTTTCGGAGCGCGCGAAAGAAAGCGTTTGGCGTGCGTGTCGGCTTGAAGGCGGCGGTGCCGATGGCGCGCGGCCTGGGGGCCAGCGCGACGATTCGAGTCGGGTTTCTGGGGCGTTGAACGGGCTGTCGGGCGCCG
>JBDHQG010000293.1:0-5922 GCA_039806925.1 Limisphaerales bacterium | reverse complement strand
CAACATCCCGGGTTTCGGTTTGCGACAAGCGCCGTTCGAAGCGCCCTTGCCGGGATGATAACAAACCGCCACGCGATCCAGCGGCAGCTCGCGGCACATGTGCGCGTGAAGCGATTCCACCAGCGCCTGCGAAATCGTGCCGCGCCCGACATCCGGCTGGTTGGTGGCGACGACGAGGAGGAATCCCGCTTCCTTCAGCTTGCGGCACGCGTCGGCGACTCCGGGAAGAATCTCGAACTCCGCGAGGCTCGATGGCGGATAAGGTTTGTTGTCGCGAACCAGCGCGCGGTTGATGACGCCGTCGCGGTCGAGGAAAACGGCTTTGGCGCTACCGGGCATTCGTAAATCGTAAATCTGAAATCGTAAATCGCGTCACTTCACACCTTCCCACTTCGTCCGGTTCACCTTCAGCTTGGGATGCGAAACAAACAGATGCCACACGACGGCTTGAAACGCTTCCGAGTGTGGCGTGACGTGTTCCGTGTTCACCGTCGGGATGATGACGCACGCGCCGGCTTCCTTCGCGGTGTAACCGCCGTCGCGTCCGACGATGCCGACGATGCTTGCGCCGACCTGCTTCGCGAGTTGGATGGCGCTGACGAGATTCGGGCTGACGTTCTTCTCCAGATTGCCGCCGCCCACGGAGAAGATGAGCAAGCCGTCCTTCGCGCCAAGCCGGCTGCCCTTGAGCCATTCGCTCAGCACCGTGGCCCAGCCTTCATCGTTCGTGCGCGCGGTGAGTTCGGAGACGTTGTCCGTGGGCGCGTAGGCTTCAAAGCCGCAGATCTTGCGAAAGTCATTCACCGCGTGCGACGCGTTCGCCGCGCTGCCGCCGACGCCGAGGATGAAGAGGCGCCCGCCGCGTTCGCGCACGGCGGCAAGTTCATCGACGGCTTTTTCGATGGCGGCGGCGTTGAGTTGGGCGACGACCTTCTGGGTTTCTTCAAGATACGACTGGGTGAAGCTCATGTCGAAATGGCGGATAGGAATGCGTGATTCGTGCTGGCGGAGAGGTAACGGAAGTTTATCTCAGACGCCAAGTTCTTTCCGGACAACCTTCGCGCCGGCGACCATGTTCTTGAGCTTCTGTTTCGCCGCCCAACGCGCCGTCTGGCTCAGGCCACAATCGGGCGCGAACGACAAACGATCGGCAGGCGCGTGCTTCAGGCAGGCGCGGATGCGGTTTGCGACATCTTCCACGGTTTCGATGTAGTAGCTTTTCACGTCGATGATGCCGACGGCGGCGTCCTTCTTCGCGGTGATGAGTTTGAGAATCTCCAGCTCGGCAAACTCGCGGCTCGCCATCTCGACGTGGATTTCGTCCACCTTCATGTCGAGAAACGCCGGGAACATCGGCGCGTAGTGGCGCAAGCCGACGGCGCGGCCCTTGTAATTGCCGAAGCAGAGATGCGTCGAGAGATGGCATTGGCCGACGATGGGCTCGACAGTGCGGTTGAAAATTTCCACAAAGCGTTTCGGATCCTCCTTGTGCGCGTAGCAGCTCATCGAAGGTTCATCGACGGTGATCTCGCGGCAGCCGGCTTTGACGAGCGCTTCGAGTTCCGAGCGGACGATGGGCAGGAGCGCTTCGGTCAGCGCGTAACGATCCTTGTATTGGCCATTCGGCACGAGGCGTCCGCTCAACGTGTAGGGGCCGGGCACGCTGGCCTTGAGCGTCGGCCCGGCGGGCGCGAGACGCTTGAGGCGCTCGAAGTCCTCGACGGTTCCCAGGCCGCGCGGCGCGCGGAGTTCGCCCACGACGGCGTGTTTGCCGCGCTGATCGTGCGCAGGCGGGCCGAACTTCCGCGGCGAGGCGGATTCGAGTTCGATGCCGTCGATGAACCCGTAGAAGGAGAGGTTGAAGTCGAGGCGCGTCTGCTCGCCGTCGGTGATGACGTCGAGGCCGGCATCCATCTGATCCTTGATGGCGACGACCACGGCGTCATCGACGAGTTCCGCACGATCCGTGGTGCCGAACTTTTCGAGATTCCAGGTGGCGAGTTCCAGCCAGCCTGGGAACGGGTAGCTGCCGATGACGGTGGTGCGGAGTGGTTGGGATTTCATAGGGCGATGGAAATGATTTTCAAGCCACGGATGGACACGAACCAACACGGATTTGCGGACAAAGACAGACACGAATTCCACGAATGTTCACGAATTCAGAATCTCTCATTCGTGCCAATTCGTGAAATTCGTGTCTCGCATCCGTGTTCATCTGTGTCCATCCGTGGTTAAAGATTTCTCAGTCAAAAATGATCGTGCGATTCCCGCTCAGGAAGACGCGATCTTCAAAGACCAGCTTCAACGCGCGCGAAAGGACGATCTGCTCCACGTCGCGTCCGGCCTGGGCCATGTCCGCCGCGCTGTGCGTGTGATCCACGGGGATGACTTGTTGCAGGATGATCGGGCCCTCGTCGAGCTGTTCCGTGACGAAGTGCGCGGTCGCGCCGATGACTTTCACTCCGCGTTGGAACGCCTGCTGATATGGCTTGGCGCCGACGAACGCCGGCAGGAACGAGTGATGAATGTTCACCATGCGCTGCGCGTATCGGGCGACGAACTTCGTGCCCAGCACGCGCATGTATTTCGCGAGCACGAGCCACTCCGGCTGCAAGGCGTCGAGCAGGCTCGTCACCGCGGCCTCGTGTTCCTCGCGCGACAATCCTTCGTGGTTGAGATGGTGGAAGGGCAGGCCAAATTTCTCCACGAGCGGACGCAAGGTGTCGTGGTTGCTGATGACGGCGGCGATTTCGGCGTTGAGCTCGTTGAACGCGTTTCGCACCAGCAGATCCGCGAGGCAATGATGTTCCTTGGAGGCGAGCAGCACGACGCGGCGCTTGCCGGCTTTCGCGAGCCGTGCGCTGCCGCCTTCCGGCAGGAGCTTCTCCGTCTCGCCCACCACCGAGGTGGCGTTCACCTCGCCGGTGAACTCGGTGCGCATGAAGAAGCGGCCGGCCTCCGCATCCACGAACTCATGGTTGCTCGTCACGTTGCACTGATGCCGCAGCAGCACGCCCGTGATGTCGTGAACCAGGCCGCGCCGGTCGGGACATTCGACCAGCAACACCTGGCGCGGCTGGGATTGGGTTGCGACGGATTGAGCCATGACCGAAATCAGCTTTGCGCGCCGAGGTTCGCGTACAGCTTCGCGAGCCGGCGGGCGTGTTCATCGTAGGCCGCCTCGAAGAGTTCCGTGGCCTTCTCCTTGCCGACAAGTGCGCCGGCCGTGAGCACTTTCGGCGGATGCCCGGCGCGGGTGAGACGCGCGGCAACCTCGGCCTTGATGCTGTTCACCAGCAGGCAGCCGCCGACGGTGGAGCCGGGCGCGACCGGTGTTTCCAGCCCGTCGAGCTTCACCATCGCATCGCCGACCGGCGCGCCGGCGTCGAGCACGAGGTCGGCGAAGTCCTGAAGTTTCTTCCCGCTCGCGTGCTGGCTGCGGCTGGCCTCGGAATGTTTCCGGCTGATGATGGCGACGACCTTGACGCCGCGTTTCTGAAAGCCTTCGGCCATTTCGATCGGCACGAGATTGCAGCCGCTGGACGAGACGACGAGCGCGGAATCCTTCGGCGACAGATCGAAGTTGCGGAGGATGCGGCCGGCGAGCCCGGGGACGTTTTCGAGAAACATCGCCTGCCGCTGGCCGTTCGCGCCGACCACGAGGTTGTGAAAGCTGAGCGAGAGCTCGACGATGGGATTGAAGCCGGGGAACGACCCGTAGCGCGGCCACATCTCCTCCACGAGAATGCGGCTGTGGCCGGAGCCAAACAGGTGGACCATGCGCCCGGCAAGAATGGTTTCGGCGAACCAGCCGGCGGCCTGCGCGATGGCGGCGGACTGGCCTTCCACCGTGGCGAGAACGTCCCGGCAACGGCTGAGATAATCGGCGCTCGGAGTCATCGGGCGCGAACGATAGAAGGCGCACGGGAAAATGGAAGCGTGCTGTTGTCGGGTTATCGGCGGGTGCGTCCCGGGGGCGCGTTGCCCAAGTGCCCGGCCGCGGCCGGTCTCCGGTCACAGCGGATGAATTGCATTACGGATTTTCTTTGGCTTTGGGGGGAGTCTAAAGTCGCCTACCAAGAGTGTGTCTGTTGGAGCAAGGCGTTCATTTCGTCAGCGGACAATGGAACTACGCCCGCGATTTCATCCATGCGGCAGCCCGAGGCCAGTTGCGCGAGTTTTTGCAACTCATGGAAGGAGCGGGTTGAAGTTTGAAAACGCCACAGCGTCGTGCGACCGCCGCCGGACACGAGGAGTGAATCTCCGTGAGGATGGAAGGAGATCGAGCGAACCGGAGCACCATGTGCAAGCGCGGGACCAAGCGGCTCTCCCGTGGATGATTCCCAGGTGCGGACGCTGGGATCGTAAGCGGTGGCGGAGGCGAGTTGGCGCCCATCGGAGCTAAATTGCAGAATCCAGCAGGCGCGCTGGTGTCCGAAGGGTTTTGTGAGGGATTGCGCGGTCGTGGAATCCCAGATGCGGATCTCTCCATCGTCCGCACCGATGGCCACCTGACGGCCGTTGGGGCTGAATGCGGCGGCGGGGAAATTGATTTTGTTCGACGGGATCACAATTGCTTTTCTCGCGGACGCATCCCACAGCCGGGCTGATGTTTGTCCCTGGGAAGAATCGTGACAAATCGTCAGGAACCGCTCTCCGCCCGCGCTCCATCGCGCCAGAAGAACAGTGCTGGGATGAGGAAGGATCGCATGGAGAGCGCCGGTCTTTGTGGACCACAGCCTCGCCTCGCCGATGTTTCCTGACACTCCCATGCCGCTCCCCGTGAGGAGCACCGAACCATCCGGCGAGAAGGCCAGTGCCTTGGCGGGATGGGCGTGTTTGAATTCAAAGCGACATTTGCCGCCATCCCCCGGATCCCAAATTTTTACGGCATAGTCTGTATTGCTATTGCTCACTGACGCAATCGTCTGGCCATCGGGACTAAACTCCGCCTCGGCAAAATCTTTTCGGATGGGGCCAAGCTGAATGGGCGGGCAGACGATGCTTCCGTTCAAAGTGTTCCAAACGCGCATGCCGCCATCTCGCGTAATGGTCAGCAATCGCCGCCCGTCCCGATTGAAGGCGAGCCACACCACTTTGTCCGGGTGTTCTCCCAGCGTGAGCTGAACGCGTTTGCTCACCGCATCGCACAGCACGGCGATTTGATTCGTGGTGACGCCAAGAATACATCTCCCGTCGGGACTGAACCGGGCGAGGCTGAACGGTAATTCCTCGCGAAGCGGTGAAGTGATGTTCAAGGCGCCGGCCACATCCCACAGCCTCCACGATTCATCTTCGCCCGCGAGGAGCATGTGCTTTCCATCCGGGCTGAATGACATACCACTTATGATGCCATCATGACCTGTTAGTGTAGATATCAGATTTCCGGAAGAAATCTCCCAAACGCAAATTTTCTTATCTTTGGATGCTGTTGCGAATAACTTCCCATCAGGACTAACTGCTGCGGTCATTAGTCTATCTGAATGGGCGCGGAACTCCCTCTGTAGTTTGCCGGTATTAATTTCCCATAATCTTGCAACAAAGTCATCATCCAAGCTTATCATTCCGTCGTCCCGGGTGAAAATCAATCCCCAAGGCACAGAAGGACTCTCGAACTCGATGAAAGGCTCAACGCGTTGGCAAAAGCTATTAAAACCAACAAAAATTTGAATAGCAAGAAAGTAACATATGATTACTAATTTTTTCATTTTGTATTTCCCAATTTCTCATATGGCAACTTAATGAAAATCTTTTATATACTGTGTTCTGACCCACTAATCAGTGGAACAATTGGTTTTGACCTTTCGGAATAAAAAATCATTGCGAAAATATTCTCTCTGAATTTTTTGCTGAACCTCGAATAATGAATTTATTTTTCTTCATTTCTTAAAAAAGAAATGAAAAGAAGAAAAAGATTTCAGG
>JBDHQG010000292.1:0-5922 GCA_039806925.1 Limisphaerales bacterium | reverse complement strand
GCGATCGGCCAGCACGTCGCCAAGCACAAGAAGGGAGCGCGCGTCACCTACGTCTCGACTGAGAAGTTCACCAACGAGTTCATCGACGCGATTCAGAACAACCAGCTTGTCCGCTTCCGCCGCAAATATCGCCAGAGCGATGTGTTTCTGATCGACGACATTCAGTTCCTCGCCGGCAAGGAACGTATTCAGGAAGAGTTCTTCCACACGTTCAACACCCTGCACGAGGCCCGCAAACAGATCGTGCTCACCTGCGACCGGCCCGCAAGCGAGATCCAGAATCTCGAACAACGCCTCGTGTCGCGCTTCGAGTGGGGACTCGTCACCGATCTTCAGCCGCCTGATGTTGAAACGCGTCTCGCCATCCTTCGCAAAAAAGAGAGATCGATGGGCGTCGAGTTGCCCGAGGAAGTCATCAACTTCATGGCGCAGCGCATCCGGACCAACATCCGCCGCCTGGAAGGCGCCTTGGTCCGTGTGACCTCCTTCGCTGCGCTCACCGGCAAGAAGCTCACCATCGAAGTCGTCGAAGGGCTCCTGCGTGAGATCCTCCATGAAGAAGGCCGCTTCACCATCAGCATTGATGTCATCCAGAAGCGCGTCGCGGAACACTTCGACATCCGCCTCGCGGACATGACCAGCAAGCGCCGTCCCGAAAACATCGCCTTCCCGCGGCAGATCGCGATGTATCTCGCGCGCCAGATGACCGAAAGCTCCCTCAACACCATTGGCGAAGCGTTCGGCGGCCGCGATCACGGCACTGTTCTCCACGCCTGCCGCCTTGTGAAGGACCGCATGCAAATCGATCCTCAAGTCCGCCAGGTCGTCGGCTACCTCGAAAAACAGCTCACTCGCTGAACAGATTTGTTGGTGTGCATGTGAACCGGGAGCGTCGCAGTTCGGCGCTCCCGGTTTGCTTTTTCGGATGGCGAGCACTCCTGCTCTTTCCAAAACTCCAACTCTCCCTACACTTCCCGCGATGGCAGTGATTCAAGTTCAAGGTCTCACCAAGACCTTTCGCACCTACAAGAAGGAGCCGGGCTTCGCTGGCGCTCTCAAGGGGCTTGTCTCGCGAAAATACGAAACCACCTACGCCGTCAAAGATGTCTCCTTCAAGGTCGCGGAAGGCGAACTCGTCGGCTTCCTCGGTCCCAACGGCGCCGGAAAAACCACGACGCTGAAGATGCTCTCCGGCCTGCTCTATCCGTCCGGCGGATCGGCCACCGTGCTCGGCTACACGCCATGGAAACGCGACGACGGTTACCGGCGCCAGTTCGCCCTGCTGCTCGGCCAGAAGAACCAGCTCTGGTGGGATCTCCCCGCCCGCGAATCACTCGATCTCAACGCCAAGATCTATGGCATCGAGCGCGCGATTTTCGAACGCACCGTCGGCGAACTGACCGAAATGCTCGGCGTGAAGGAAAAGCTCAACGTCATGGTCCGCGAGCTTTCCCTCGGCGAGCGCATGAAGATGGAGCTCATCGCCTCCCTGCTCCACCAACCCAAAGTCCTCTTTCTCGACGAGCCCACCATCGGGCTCGATGTCATCTCGCAAAAGATCGTCCGCGAATTTCTCCGCGACTACAACGCGAAGCGCAAGACGACCATCCTCCTCACCAGCCATTACATGGCCGACATCCAGGCGCTCTGCCGCCGTGTCATCATCATCGACCACGGAAAAATCTTCTTCGACGGCCAGCTCGACGACGTGCTCGACCGCTTCGCCGACTTCAAGATTGTCACCATCCACTGCGACAGCCATAAGCCCTTCCCCGCCCTGGAGCTCTCGAAATTTGGCGAAGTCATCGAGAAAGATCGCGAGACCGTGAAACTCAAAGTGAAGCGCGACCGCGTCATCCTCGTCTGCAAGGCGCTGCTCGACGAGCTTCCCGTGAACGACATCGACATTCAGGAAGTCCCCATCGAGGACGTCATCCGCCAGATCTTCGCGCGCTGAGGGAGCTACTTCGCCCGACTCCGCTTCGCCTGCAACGCCTTCTTCAGCTCCTTCAACAGCAGCGTGTTGATCACGTCCGCCTTCTCCAGCCAGCCCTTGCGCGCAATGCCCGCGCCCAGCCGCAGGAAACCCGCGTGCTCGTTGCGATGCGCGTCGCAGTTGATCACGCACTTCACGCCCTTCGACTTCGCGTAGAACCAGAGCCGCCAGTCCATGTCGAAGCGATACGGATTCGCATTGAGCTCGATCCACGTGCCCGTCGCCGCGCACGCATCGATCACCGCCTGCTGGTTCACCTTGTACGCCTCGCGCTCCAGCAACAGCCGGCCCGTGAGATGTCCCAGCATGTGGACGTACGGATTCTCCGCCGCGCGAATCAACCGCTTCGTGTTGTCCGCCTCGTCGCTGCCCGCGACATGCAGGCTCGCCACCACCACGTCCAGTTCCGCCAGCAAGTCGTCATCGAAATCCAGTCGCTCCTTCAAGATGTCCACCTCGGAACCCGCGAGCAGTCGGAACTCTTCGCCGCTGTCCGCCAGCTTCCGGTTGTGCGCCGCCACCGCCTTGATCTGTTCGCGCACCCGTGCCGCGTCCAGGCCATGCGCTTGGAACGAAGATTTGCTGTGGTCCGTGATTCCCCAGTAATCGCAACCAATCTCAATCGCATACGCCGCCACGTCCTCGATCGGATGATGCCCGTCGCTCCACGTCGTGTGATTGTGCAATGACCCGCGCAGGTCCGTCCACTCGATCAACTTCGGCAGCTTCCCCTGCTCCGCCGCGGCGAACTCCCCGTGATCCTCGCGCATTTCCGGCGGGATGTACGCCAGCCCCAGTTCCACGAACACCTCCTCCTCCGTCTTGCACGGCACCAGCAGCTTCGGGTCGCGCGTTTCCTCCTTCGACTTAAAGAGTCCGTATTCGTTCAGCCGCAGCCCGCGCGCAATCGCCCGCTGCCGCATCACGATGTTGTGCTCCTTGCTGCCGGTGAAATAGAGCAGCGCGAACGGAAACTCCGCGTCCGTCACCACGCGCAAATCCGCCTGAATGCCGCCCGGCAAAATCACGCTCGCCTTCGTCTCCCCCTTCGCGCTCACGCTGAGAATCCCCGGCCGGCTCGTGAAGAACTCGATCACCGCCGCGGGCTTCTTCGACGACACCAGGAAATCAATGTCGCCAATCGTCTCGCGCCACCGCCGCAGGCTCCCGCCCGTGCTGCAACGGATCACATCCGGATGCTCGCGCAACAACTCCAGAATCGGCTCCGCCACCGCCAGCGCCGTGTCCAGATGATGCCGCGACGCGTACGTGCGCTTGAACTGAATGCCCTCCAAAATCTTGCTCTGCGTCTTCTCGCCGAAGCCCTCCAGCGTCGCCACCTTCCCCGCCTTGCACGCCGCTTCGAGCTGTTCGATGGACTCGATGCCCAGCTTGTCATGGAGCGCCTTCACCTTCTTCGGCCCGACGCCGGGAATGCCCAGCATGTCCACCAGCCCCGCCGGCACGGACGCCTTCAAGTCCTCGTAATACTTCAGCCTCCCCGTCGTCACCAACTCCGTGATCTTCTGCTGCAACGCATCGCCGATGCCCTTGATCTCAGCAAGGCGCTCCTCGGCGACGATGTTCGCCAGCGGCTCTGTCAACCCCTCGAGCGTGCGCGCCGCGTTCACATACGCGCGCGTCTTGAACGGATTCTCGCCCTTCAACTCCAGCAACGTCCCGATGTCCACCAGGATTGCCGCCACTTGCTCTTTGTCCATGCGACGATGCTACGAAGCGCCCGGGGGAAGGAAAGTGGGAATTCAATCGTCACTGGCCGGGACGTTGTCCAGCGGCTCAAACAGCTCCTTCGCTTCCATCAACTGTCGTTCGTTCCCGATGAGAAGCACCTCATCGTTCAATTGAAACTCAAAGTCCGGCTCCGGGCTGATCACCGTTTCCGCGCCGCGCCGCACGGCGACCGCGGTTGCTCCCGTACGTGTCCGCAGTTCGAGTTCGCGAATCTGTTTCCCCAGCGCCGGCGAGCGCGGAGTGATCGCTACCGTGACCAGCCCGGCATTCTCGAGCAGGGACGGCATCGGCTTGGAATGTTCCGGCGCGTGATGCAGCGGCTCGCGCGACAACGTTTCCCGAATCGTCACCTGCGCGCGCGAGTAGATGCGGATGAAAAACGTCCGCAGCAGCAATGCCAGCAGCGCGCCAATGCTGCCCAGCACCACGAAGACCTCCCATGACGGCAGCAGCACCGAGCTCAACGCCAGCACGAGCAATCCCAGCCCGACGATGCCGGCGAAGAGCGCCGTGTTCGAGATCATCGCGCGCATCGCCATCTTGTTCTTCATCGTGGAACCGCCGCGGATCGCCATCTCGGAAAGTAGCATGCTGAGCGCATCGAGCTTGCGCAGCGTGGCGATGAACAGCGGGAGGCTGCACAGCATCGCCGCGAGCCAGAGCACCGTGTTGCGTCCGCCGGTCCACCTGGGCAGATCGGTCAGCCACTCGATTTTCCAGCGATCCAGCAGCGTGGCCGCGAGGAACAGCCCGGCGATGAGCGCGACGTTGATGGACAGTTGAAAAACCATCCGGCGGACCATCTTCCTCGGCGCGCTGACCGGATGATTAGCACGCACGCGTTGAATCCACGCCGTGTAATCCTGCTGGTAGTGAAGCAGCGAACGCGGGGCAAACCGGTCATGCAGCTTCACCAGCCAGTCCGCGTGCTGAATCAAAAAGGGCGTCAACGCCGACGTGACCGTCGAGACGCACACGGCAATCGGATAAAGAAAATGACTGGTCACCCCGAGATCCTTGCCCAGCGCCGCGATGATGAAGGAAAACTCGCCAATCTGCGCCAGGCCGAGGCCCACGCGCATCGACGTGCCGCGATCATAGCCGGCGACAAAGCTTCCGAAGGAACATGCCGCGATCTTTCCCAGCACCAGCAGCACGCTGATGACGGCAATCGGCAGCGCATAGTTCACCAGCAACCGGGGATCGATCAGCAGGCCAATCGCGACAAAGAAGACCGCGCTGAACATGTTCCGCAGCGGCCCGGTGAGACGCTCGATGCGCCGGATGTCGTGCGACTCCGCAATCAGCGCGCCCATGATGAACGAGCCGAGTGCGACGCTGTACTTGAGCTTCACCGCCAGAAGCGCGAGACCGAAGCAAAGGCCCAGGACCGTGATCAGCAACGTTTCCTCGTTGTGCAATCGCGCCACGAACGCGAGCAGCTTCGGCACGATCAACAGGCCGAGCACAATCGCCATGACGGTGAAGACGCCCAGCCGGCCCATCGTCTCCAGCACCGCGCCAATCTCAAATGTCCCCGTCATCGCCACGCCGGAAAGCGACGCGATGAGCAGAATGGCGATGATGTCCTCCGCGATCAGGATGCCGTAGATGACCTCGGCGAACTTCTCCCTGCCCTTCCCGAGATCCGCCAGCGTCTTCGTGATGATCGTCGTGGAGGAAATCATCATGATGCCGCCGAGGTACACGCTGTCCGTCGCGCTCCAGCCGAAAAAGCGGCCGATCTGAAACCCGAGAAAGAACATCAACGCCGTCTCCAGCGGCGCGACGATGAACGCGGTGAAACCAATCTGCCGGATCTTGCGGAAGTTGAACTCCAGCCCGAGCGCGAACAGAAGGAAGACGATGCCGAGCTCGGACAGCGTCTGGATGTTCTGCTCGTCCGAAACCAGCGGCGAAGGGAGGACGTGCGGACCGATGATCACTCCGGCGAGAATGTAGCCCAGCACCACCGGCAGTTTCAGGGCTCGAAACGTGACGGTGACCAGTCCGGCCACCATCATCACCACGGCGAGATCCTGCAGGAATGCGGCGTTGTGCATGTGCAGGCGTTCCGCAAACAATATCAGGATATTCGCATCATCCCACCAACCCTTATCATCGTCGCTTCAATCCTTCCTTACGGAGCGCACCAAGCAAAGAATCCGCTGCTC
>JBDHQG010000291.1:0-5935 GCA_039806925.1 Limisphaerales bacterium | reverse complement strand
TGCAACAGATGATTCATGTCGGTGGGAAATTCAGCACTCTGATTGCCAGTGCGCCTCAATCGTGCAGTCCGCCGGTTGGGTTGGGTTGAACATTCCGGCCCCGGGTTCAGGGTAGAACCAAACCGTGCGGCTTCTGGCTTGAGCTGGTATTCCTCGCAGCATTCCTCCACTGGCACGCATCGCGCTGGATTGTTGTCCGATGAAGACCTCCTCGAAGTCCTCAGAGAAAGCAGCCGCCAAGCGCAAAAAAGTCCTTCGCCTCCACCCGGCGAACAAAACGAAACGCGCACCGCTCTGCCCCGGCTTCTCCAGCAGCGTGGAAGGGGCGTCGTGGAGTTGGCCCCTGTTCTAAATCGTCCTCCCATGAGAACAAACGGCAAACCTTCCCGGCCTCGAAAAATTCGCTACGCAGTGATCGGCCTGGGGCACATCGCGCAGGTGGCCGTCCTGCCCGCCTTCTCCAACGCGCAGAAGAACTCGCAACTCGCCGCCCTGGTGTCCGACGACACGGTCAAACTGCGCGAGCTTTCCCGCAGCTATCATGTGCCGCACACATTCTGTTACGACGAATACGAAGCGTGCCTGCATGGCGGCGAGATTGACGCCGTTTACATCGCCCTGCCGAACAGCCTGCACCGTGAGTTCGCCACGCGCGCGGCCCAAGCCGGCGTGCATGTGCTCTGCGAGAAGCCGCTCGCGCTGGACGAGGAGGAATGTCACGACATCATCCAGGCCTGCACGGAGAACCGCGTGAAGTTGATGACCGCCTACCGGCTCCACTTCGAGCGCGCCAACCTTGAGGCCATCCGCCTGCTCAAGGCCGGAACCATTGGCAGGCCGCGCATTTTCCAATCGCTTTTCACGATGCAAATCAAGGAGGGGAACATTCGCCTGCAACAGCCGCTGGGCGGCGGCACGCTTTACGACATCGGCATCTATTGCATCAACGCCGCCCGCTACCTTTTCCAGGCCGAGCCAACGGAAGTCTTCGCCTATGCCGCCAACAACGGCGAACGGCGTTTTGCTGAAGTGGATGAAATGACCAGCGCCCTGCTTCGCTTCCCTGACGAACGACTGGCCGGTTTCACCAGCAGCTTCGGCGCGGCCGATACGGCGGTGTATGAAGTCGTCGGGACACGGGGCGTGTTGCGAGTGAGACAGGCATACGAACATTCCGAGCCGATGGAGATGGAAATCGCCGTCGATGGCCGGACGCAAAAACGGCGTTACCCCAAGCGCGACCAGTTCGGGCCGGAGTTGGTCTATTTTTCCGACTGCATCCTGAAGAACAGGGAGCCGGAGCCTTCCGGAATTGAAGGGTTGCTCGACATGCACATCATCCAATCGCTCTTGCGATCCGCCCGGCACGGCATTCCCGTGAAACTTCAGGATTTGACCCGGCGCCGCCGACCCAGCCTGCGGCAGCACATCCATCGGCCGCGAGCGCGGAAACTCCATATCGTCCATACGCGAGCCCCAACGCGGTCGTACTAACCGCGCGATTCTTTTTAAAAATTGAACTCCAAACCAATTCTCCGTCATGAAACTGCCCTGGATATTTCACAGACGCATCGCGTCGCAAACCTGTAGCGCAAACCTCTCGTCTGCCGTATCGCGGGTTTGCAACCCGCGGACGCTCCGCTCGCCAGCGACAACCTGCTGGCTGCAAGCCAGCGATACGGCAGATCGCAGACCTGCGTTACGAGGACGTGGTCACCGCGTTCACTCCGGTGGCTATGGAATATCCGGGCTGAACCGCATCTTCCCCCGCGCGTTGTCGGCTGCTCTCGTTATGATTGTGCTGCTGACCAGTGCCGTTGCGGCACGGGCCGATTCATCCGGCCAAGCCAGCCCGGCGCTGCATAGCGCGCACTTGATTGCGCGGGGGCGATACACTTTCCGGTTCAATACCTTCGGCGATGAAGTTTTCTGGGGCGACTCGCTGGGATTGCATCGCGCCATTGTCGGCGAGGCCAATGGCGGCGTGGGTCCCGGCCTGAGTCCCGCCCAGGCGCTGGCGTTGGGGCTGAAAGTGGACGTCAATGCGCTGCCTCGCTCGCTCGTGACGAACCTTCGCCGGGGGAAAGTGGATCTCGCCGACCCGGCGACCACGCTCGCGTTGTTGCGGGCAAACGCCGTCGTTGGCGTGCGCGGCTTTTTTGACGATGACGACTCCAAAGACAAACACTCTCCAAAGACGCCCGCGACGCTGCGATCCGTCGGCATCACTTGTGCGCTGTGTCATTCCACCGTCAACGACTCGGTCGCGCCGGGGATTGGCGCGCGGCAGGATGGCTGGGCCAACCGCGATCTGAACGTGGGCGCGATCATCGCCTTCGCGCCTAATCTGCAACCTTTGGCCGAACTGCTCCAAGTCTCGGAAGCAACCGTCCGCCAGGTGTTGCTGTCGTGGGGGCCGGGCAAGTTCGACGCGGAGTTGGTATTGGATGGCAAAGCATTTCGTCCGGACGGCAAGTCCGCCGCCACACTCATTCCGCCCGCGTTCGGGTTGGCCGGAGTCAACCTGCACACCTGGACGGGCTGGGGATCGGTGACGCATTGGAACGGATTCGTCGCGAACCTCGAAATGCACGGCCAGGGCACGTTCTATGATCCGCGGCTGAACAACGCGGCGCAATTCCCCATCGCGGCGCGCGCGGGCTTTGGAAACTTCCGCCATCAACCGGACCTGGTGACTTCCAACCTGGCCGCGCTGCATTTCTATCAACTGGCTCTGCCCGCGCCCAGACCGCTCCGGGCCAGTTTCGACGCCGACGCCGCCCGCCGGGGAGAAGTGCTGTTCAATTCCACGGCCCGTTGCGCCACCTGCCATGTCCCGCCGATTTTTACCGAGCCGGGTTGGAACCTGCACCTGCCGGAAGAAATCGGCATCGATTCGTTCCAGGCGGATCGCTCGCCCGACCGTCGCTACCGCACCGCGCCGCTGGGAGGATTGTGGACTCATCAAAAAGGCGGGTTCTACCACGATGGCCGCTTCGCCACGCTGCTCGACGTGGTGAATCACTACAACACCTTTTTCTCTCTTGGGCTGAACGACGCGCAGAAGCAGGAGTTGGTGGAATTCCTGAAGTCGCTTTAGCACGCGGGAGACACGTTTTATGCGCGCGCTATGGAAAGGATCAATCAGCTTTGGGTTGGTTAATATTCCCATCGCCCTGTTTTCCGCCACGCAGCGTGAGGAGCTCAAGTTTCGAATGTTACGGGCCGGTGATCTGAGCCCGGTCAACTACAAGCGCGTGGCCGAAGCCGATGGGAAGGAAGTCCCCTGGGAACAAATCGTCAAAGGCTACGAGTACGAGGAGGGAAGATTCGTGGTTCTGAAGGAGGAGGATTTCAAACGGGTCGATGTCGAGGCCACGCAAACTGTGGACATCATCGACTTCGTCGTGCTGTCAGAGATCAACCCGATGTTTTTTCACAAGCCGTTTTACATGGAGCCGACGAAGGGCGGGAGCAGGGCGTACGTGTTGCTGCGTGAGGCGCTGCACCAGACAGGAAAAGTTGGCATTGCCAAGGTGGTCATCAAAACGAGGCAGTATCTGGCGGCCGTGAAACCCAATGATAGAGGTCTGTTGTTGGAATTGATGCATTTCTCGGAGGAGTTGATTGAGCCCGAGGAACTGCATTTGCCGGCGAAAACGACGGTGGGCAAGGGTGAAATGGAGATGGCAAAGACGTTGATTGGCCGGATGACGCAGCCGTGGCAACCGGCGAAATACGTGGATGACTACAAGTCTGCACTGCTGAAGTTGATCGAAAAGAAAGTCGAAAGCGGCGGACGCATTCCCAAGACCGCCTCCAGGAAGGCCCGACCATCCACCAATGTGATAGATTTGATGGAGGTGCTGCGTCAGAGCCTTGGACAGGAAAGAAAACCCCGGAGCAACGCAAAGGGCCGCAAACTTCGGCCTTCAAAAAAACGAAGAGCCGCCTGAGTCATGTCATGAGTCTGGCCGCATACAAATCGAAGCGGAGCTTCGAGTTCACCGGCGAACCCGAAGGGGCGGAGCCGTTCAATCGCGGCCCGCGCGGTTCCCGAATTCCATTTGTCATTCAGAAACATGCGGCGAGCCGGTTGCATTATGATTTTCGTCTCCAGATCGACGGGGTTTTGAAATCGTGGGCGGTGCCGAAAGGTGTCCCGTTGCTGCACGGCGAAAAGAGACTTGCGATGCAGGTCGAGGATCATCCATCGGAATATGGTGCTTTTGAGGGCACCATTCCCAAAGGCAATTATGGTGCCGGAACAGTGATGCTGTGGGACGCTGGCGTTTGCAATGTGCTGGGGGGCACGCCACGCGCGGCACTCCGTGCGGGGAAACTCGTCTTCCAGCTTCACGGTCAAAAACTCTCCGGAAAATGGACGCTGGTACGAATGCGGCCGCGGGAGAATCGCGACGAAAAGGCGTGGCTGTTGATCAAGACGGAGGGCGATGCGGCTCCGGTTTCGGCGCGTTCCGATGATCGTTCCATTCTTTCGCGCCGGACAATGAAGCAGATCAATACGATCTCAGACCGAACATGGCAATCTCATCCAAAATCAAACTCGAACCGCATCGCTCGAAGATACATCCGTCCTTCACGCGGCCAAAAAACCGCCATGCAACACAAGCGGCCTCAGTTTCACTCCCAACGGAGAAGCCGCGCTTCATTGAGCCGATGAAGGCGAGAGCAGCGGAAGAGCTGCCGCGGGGCACTGGTTGGGTTTTCGAATTGAAGCTGGACGGCATCCGCAGCATCGCCGTAAAAGATGGGCCACGAGTTCAGTTGTTTTCCCGGCTCCCGCGCGAATTGACGGGAGAATATCCTCAGGTTGTTGATGCGTTGCGCAATCTGCTTGTCCAACAACTGGTGCTGGATGGAGAACTGGTGGCACTCGATGCGGAAGGGCGCTCCTCGTTCCAATTACTTCAGAATCGCAAGCGCGCTCCAACCCAGCCTCACGAAATATTATTCGTTGCCTTCGACATTCTGAACCTGAACGGCCGTGACTTGAAAGGGCTGCCATTGGATCTGCGACAGCAGGCGCTGGCCGCCGTTTTAAAGCGGGCGGCCAGTCCACTCAAGCTTTCCACTCCTTTGAAGGCTTCTGTCGAGCGCCTATGGAAAGAGGTGACTCGCCGGAGGCTGGAAGGGGTGGTGGCCAAACAAGCCAGTTCGGTTTACGAGCCGGGCTGCCGCAGCGGCGCCTGGGTGAAGGTCAAGTCGCATCGAGAACAGGAATTTGTGATTGGAGGTTACACGCATCCGGAAGGCTCGCGAAAATATTTCGGAGCTCTGACCATCGGCTATTTTTCCAAACGAAAGTTGATCTTTGCCTCGCGCGTCGGCACGGGCTTCGCCTTCGAGGCGCTCCGGGGACTCCACCATCTCTTTCAAGATTATCGAATTCCGGTTTGTCCGTTTGCAAATCTGCCCGCCAAACGCCAGGGGCGGTATGGCCAGGGCATCACGGCGAACGAAATGAAGAACTGCACCTGGCTGCGACCTGAACTGGTTTGCCAGGTTCGATTTCTTGAATGGACCGAAGATGGCTCGCTTCGCCAGCCGGTTTTCCTGGGATTACGCGACGACAAAAAGCCGTCGACCGTGGTGCGAGAGGAGGCAGGTTAATCGGAACTTAGCCGCGGCAAATGCTGCTTCATTTTCAACACAGGTTCGAAAAGATCTCCCAGTTTTTCAATTCGCTTCAACACATCGTTGGAATCAAATGAAAGCCGGGTCGCGGATTTGGCGCGCGCTTGGTTCACTTCTTCCCAGGTCAGGGGCGTGGAAACAGTCGGCCTCTCCTTGGCTCGCAAAGAATAGACGCAGACAGTCGTCTTGTGATGGTCGTTCTGGCTCCAGTCGATAAACACTTTGCCGGAGCGCAAACGCCTTTCCATCCGGAAAACGATTTTATCCGGGTGGTTGG
>JBDHQG010000290.1:0-5940 GCA_039806925.1 Limisphaerales bacterium | reverse complement strand
CCCCGAAACCGCAGGGCTGGCGAGCCCGGCGAAATAAACGGCCGGCCACGATGTCCAAGGCGTCTCGCCCCAATGACACGCAAGTCCGAACCGGTGGGGCGCGTCGCTCAGCACGCGCCGGAACGCGGAGAAGCCAATGCTCCCACAGATTCAGAGAAGCCACCGATGGATTTCTAAATCGGCGGCTTCTCTGAATCTGCGGGAATCCCTGGCTCATTATCGACGTTCTACGGCGCGCGCGGAGCGACGCGCGCCCCGGACCGCGAGCGCGTCGGCCCAGAGGAAGCCATCGGGCGCGAGACGCTTCACGAGGCGGCAGAGTTCGAGGTCGAACTTGGGATCGGGCGCGACCTTCACGTTGAAGTGCCGGCAGCCACGAGCGCGTCCCGAAGCGATGATTAAGTGCGCAGGATGCCACGTCTGTTGTTTATGATTCTCCCCGGGATACTTCTCGCCTGCGGCTTGACGGTGGCGGCCGCTGCGGCGGCTTCCGCCAGCTCGCCAGCGGGCGCGGACGGAGCGCGCTGGCCGCAATTCCGTGGGCCTGGCAGCACCGGCGTGGGCTTGACCGATTTCCCGACGCATTTCGGGCCTGGCTCGAATGTCGTCTGGAAGACGGCACTCCCTGCCGGCCACTCGTCGCCTTGCATTTGGGGCGGAAAAATTTTTCTGACCGGGTTCGCCGACGGGAAGCTGGAGACGCTGTGCCTCGACCGGCGCGATGGCCGCCTGCTGTGGCGCCGTCAGCTCGAGCCTGGCTACGTCGAGCGCGGCGCGCAGTTGAGCCATCCGGCCACGGCCACGCCGGTGACCGATGGCGAGCGGGTGATCTTCTACTTCGGATCGTTCGGCCTCGCGGCCTATGACCTCGACGGGCGGGAACTGTGGCGCAAGCCGCTGCCCGTTCCCGTCACGTATCACGGCTCGGGTACTTCGCCGCTGCTGGCCGGTGAGGTGTTGATCCTGAATCGCGATCAGGACGCCGGCTCGTGCCTGCTCGCCTTCAACAAACATGACGGGCAACTCGTGTGGAAGACCGACCGGCCCGCCTACCGGCGCAGCTTCGCCACGCCGCTCTTGTGGCCCGCCGCGAAGCCGGAGCAAGTGATCGTGCCCGGGACGCTTCGACTCGCGTCGTATAGCGTGCGCGATGGTTCCGAGCTGTGGACGGTGCGCGGTTTCCCGAACGAGATGGTGGCTTCGCCGGTCGCCGGCGACGGACTTATCTTCGTCGCCGGCTGGACGCATGGCTCGGGCGTCAACCGCATGCCTGACTACGACCAGCTCCTCGCGCAAGGCGACGCCGACCACGACGGCAGGCTCGCGCGCGCCGAAGCCCCCGCCGGCCCGGCCAAACAGCATTTCCACTACATCGACTCCGACAAGGACGGCATCGTGTCGCGCGAGGAATACGCCGTCATCGCCCGTATCTTCGACGAGTCAAAAAACGTCGCGCTGGCCGTGCGCCCCGATGGACGCGGTGACGTGACCGACACGCATGTCGTCTGGCGGGTGACGCGCGGCCTGCCTTACGTGCCTTCGCCGTTGTTCTACGAAGGCCGGCTTTATCTCGTGAAGAACGGCGGGCTGGCCTCGTGCCTCGACGCGCGGACGGGCGAATTCCGTTACCAGGAGGAACGGCTCGGCGCGCTCGGCGATTACTACGCCTCGCCCGTGGCTGCGGCGGGAAAAATCTGCGCGGCCTCGCAGCCGGGCGTGCTGGTCGTGTATCGGGCGGGCGACACGCTCGAAGTCCTCGCCCGCAACGCGCTCGACGAACCGGTCATCGCCACGCCGGCCATCGCGGGTGGAACGCTCTACGTGCGGACGAAGACCTTGGTGTACGCGTTTGGCGCCGCCGCGCCGGCGCCGGCCGGCGACGCATCATCTCGACACTGAACATGAAAATAGACGCTGAACCTGACCGTCTCCGGCATCATGGCCCACCAATCGGCTTTGAAGGACGGCGAACGGCTGAAGATTCCGCAATACAAACTATGAAAACCCATCCCGCATCCCAAACCTCGCGCGCGGCAGGCAGTGCCCGTGCGCTTTCCCGTCGGCAGTTCATGGGCGGCATCGCCGTTTCCACGGCCGCCTTCCAAATCGTCCCCGGTTATATCCTGGGCCTCCGTGGCTCCACGCCGCCGAGCGGCAAGCTCAACATCGCGGGCGTCGGCGTCGCCGGCCAGGGCGGCAGCGACATCAGCCAGTTTCCGGACCACAACATCGTCGCGCTGTGCGACGTGGACTGGGCCCACGCCGCCGGCACGTTCAAGAAATTTCCCAAGGCCAGACAATGGAAGGATTATCGCAAGATGCTCGACGAGCAGAAGGACATCGACGCCGTGGTCGTCGCCACGCCGGACCATGTCCATGCCTTCGCCTCCGTGGCGGCGCTGCAATTGGGCAAGCATGTCTATTGCGAGAAGCCGCTGACGCATTCCGTCTGGGAAGCCCGTCGCGTCGCCACCGTGGCCCGCGAACGCAAGCTGGCCACGCAGATGGGCAACCAGGGCCAGGCCAGCGAAGACACGCGGCGCTTGTGCGAACTGGTCTGGGCCGGCGCCATCGGCCCCGTCCGCGAAGCGCACATCTGGACGGATCGACCGTCGAACGGCCTCTTCAACGAATACTGGCCGCAGGGCGTCGCGCGTCCGAAGGACACGCCGCCGGTGCCCTCGACGCTGGATTGGGATCTCTGGCTCGGCCCCGCTCCCGAGCGTCCCTACAACCCCGCTTATCTGCCGTTGAAATGGCGCGGCTGGTGGGATTTCGGGACCGGCGCGCTCGGCGACATCGGCTGCCACGCCTTCGACCCGGTGTTCCGCGCGCTCAAACTCGGAGCGCCACTGAGTGTGCAGGCCAGCTCCTCGCGCGTGAACCAGGAGACGTATCCGCTCGCCTCGATGGTGACGTATGAATTCCCGGCCCGCGACGCCGCCGTGCAGGCGAACAACGCTCACGTTCGCGGCCAGCAAGGCCCCGCTGCCGGCGGCATCGAGATGCCGGCGCTCAAAGCGGTGTGGTACGACGGCGGTCTGCGCCCGCCGCGTCCCGAGGCGCTGGGCGATGGCCCCGTCATGGGCTCGAACGGGCGCCTGTTGATCGGCGACAAGGGCGTCATCCTCGGCACCACCGTTTATCCCGAATCGCGCCGGAAAGAAATGGGGGACGTGCCTCAGACCCTCCCGCGCGTGAAGCACCATTACGGCGAGTGGGCGCAAGCCTGCCAGGGCGGCCCGCCCGCCGGATCGAACTTCGACTTCGCCGGGCCGCTCGCGGAAGCGGTGCTGCTGGGCAACGTGGCCTTGCGCGTGCAACTGCGCGAGGAACTGACCAGCAAGAAACTGCGGTGGGACGCCGCCGCGCTGCGCGTCACGAACTCGGACGAGGCGAACAAGTTCCTCCGGCGCGACTACCGGGCCGGGTGGACAATCTGATTCGCGCACCTGTTCCAGGACGACGACGGCGCGCTGTATCTCTATCTATTACGTGAACCTGGCCGGCGGCTTCAGCCAGACGGGTTCTACGCCAAGACCACTTGCGGCGACGCAGAACCTGCACCGTGAGCAACAGTCAAAGCCTTCCGCGCGCCCGCGGCCGGAAGCGCATCTGGATGCCGCCACAAACCTTGACCAGCATCAATCCCTGATGGAGCCGCCCCGTGTAGTTGTTTGAGCGGAGATTCGTTGATCTCCTTTGTATGACGAGCACGGCAGCGCCGAGCGCGAGCGGAAGAAACTACAGCCGTTGGCGGGTGGGGTGCCTGCTGTTGGTGCATCTCCTCATCGCGCTGCACATCGCGCACTGGCTCGTCGCGGGCCGCACGCTCGCGCCGCTCGAATTCAACGAGGTGCTGCACACGCTGCACTTGGGAATCATCACCGCCGGCTTCATCTTCATGGCGCTGACCGTCGTCGGCACCTTGATTGCAGGAAGGTTCTTCTGCTCGTGGGGCTGCCACATTCTCGCGCTGCAGGATTTGTCGGCGTGGCTGCTCGGCAAGCTTCGCATCCGGCCCCAGCCGATTCGCTCGCGTACGCTGCTGTGGGCGCCGGCGCTGGCGGTGCTCTACCTGTTCGTCTGGCCGCAGATCGTCCGAATCGCCGACGGAGCCGGGCTGCCGCGCCCTCGCGTGCAGACGGACGGCGATGGCTGGGCTTCATTCGCGACCAACGATTTCTGGCGGAACCTTCCCGGCCCGGGCATCACGCTGCTGACCTTCGCCGTCGTGGGCGGACTCACGGTTTACTTTCTCGGCACGCGCGGCTTCTGTCGTTACGCCTGTCCATACGGCGCGCTCTTCGGCCTCGCGGATCGATTCGCGCCGGGAAAGATCAAGCTGGTGGGCGATTGTTCGCAGTGCGGCCTCTGCACGGCGAACTGCCAGTCGCAGATTCTCGTTCACAAGGAGGTCGCAAGGTTCGGGAAGGTGGTCGATTCCCGCTGCCTCAAGGATCTCGACTGCGTCACCGTGTGCCCGAACCAGGCGCTGGCCTATGGCTTCACCAAGCCTTCGTTCTGGCAGTCCTTGGGCGAGGAGGAACGTTCGTCCCAGCCTTACACCTTCACCGTGCGCGAGGACTTGTTCATCGCGGCGGTTGCCCTCGGCCTCGTCGTGGTTTATCGCGGGCTCTATGACGCCATCCCGTTCCTCCTGTCGGTCGCCATCGCCATCATTCTCTCAACGCTGCTCGTCAAAACCGCGCAACTATGGCGTCGCCCCACGGTGCGGCTGAACAACGTGCTGTTGAAACACGAAGGCGCGTGGCGCACATCCGGTCGATGGTTCGCGGCGGCCACCTTTCTTCTCGCGGCGCTCTCCCTGCACAGCGGATTCATTCATCACCAGACGGCGACGGGCCGGCAGGCGCTGCAACGGGCAATCGGCGTCGGCGTGTCCGGGCGCGTTCTCGATCCGTCCGCGGCTTCGGTCGTGTCGGGCGCGGAACTCGCCCGCGCCCGCGCCCGCCTGATCCGTGCCGACCGCTTCGGGCTGTGGACTTCGCCCAGGCTTGGTCACGATCTCGCGACCGTCCATTTGCTGAACAACGAGCCGGACGCGGCGGAGGCGCAGCTCAAACGCATCGTCCACAAGTCACCTTCCGACTTCGCGGCGGCGCTGCGACTGGCGCGGCTGGCGCTGGCGCAGCGGCGAATCCTGGAAATCGATCCGCTGCTGCAACCGATCCTGACGGCGAAGGAGAGCCGCTTCAGCCCGGCGGACTTTGCCCTGCGCAGCGAGGCGCTTGTGCTGGCGGGCCAGGCAGCGGAACGGCGTGGCGACATCCCCGCGGCGCTAAGCCATCACGCTGCCGCCACGCGGGACAATCCACGCAACGGCGAGGCGCATCTGGCGCTGGGCACTTTGCTGGCGCGCAGCGGACGACTCACGGAAGCCGGACAGCATCTCCAACAGGCCGCGACCAATTACCGAGATCGCGCAGTCGTCCTGGAAAACCTGGCGATTGTGAATTTGAAACTCGGCCGATCCACCGAGGCCATCGCGCAGTTTCGGGAACTGCTGGCCGCGCATCCAGAACGACCGCAGACGCACTATCATCTCGGTGTGGCGCTGTACCAGGCCGGTGAAGTGGCGGACGCGGCGCGGGCTTTTCAGCGTACGTTGGAACTTCGCCCCGATCATTCGGCGGCGCGGGAATCACTGAGGCTGATTGAGGAGACGAAGTCACCTGCTGCAACTCACCGGTGACGCATCTGAGTTTGATTCAGATCAAAGAATCTGTGCGCTGGCCGTGGGATGAATACGCTGTGCCAGAGTGATGTGCGGGGAACGACCGCGGCCTGGCGCAATGACGTTATGGTGTTCTTCCGAAATGTGCTTCTCCCGCTGGTGGTGGCCACTTCCGCTGTCCTGCCTCGCGCCGCGCTCGCGGCGACCACCTTGGAGGCTTGGTGCGCGCCGCCGGGATTCCT
>JBDHQG010000289.1:0-5954 GCA_039806925.1 Limisphaerales bacterium | reverse complement strand
CCCGCAGCGAGAGTCCGACTGATCCGGCGAGCATCAATGGCGATGAGTTTGGGCTGAGTGGTCCGGGCGTGGCGGATGTGGAATTCATCGCCGGGACGAACAAGCCCGCGCTCGTGACCGCGCCGATCCTGATCAGCGGCACGACGTATCGCTATTGCCTCAAGGACAAGAACGCGGCCAACGCGATCAGCCTCTTCCAGGCGGGTGAGGTCGAAGTGCAGTTCCTCACGGGCACGCAGGGCGGATTCAAGACGCGCGACAACCGCGCGAACGTCGCCATCTCGACGCGCTTCACGGTCGAGCCGAACGCGCCCGGCGCGGCCACCGGCACCGGCCCGCTGGCCCTCGGCCCGCTCACGTTGCAGGGACCGACGGTGGAGATCGCGGATGTTGGCTTCAAGGCCGGCAAGCTGGTCCTCACCATTGGCATTGGTGTGAACCGCGCGACGCTGGCGTTCGGCGGTTCTTCGCCTACGGGCACGACTACGACTGCTTCCACGCAGCAGACGAGCAGCGGCATCACGGCGGATTTGATCGGCGTGCTTGGCACGTTCGATGTGGCGGTGGATGTTTTCGGCCTGCTCGGTGGCAACGTGGACATCAGCGTTCCGGGCAAGTTCAGCCTGAGCGTCGCGTCGCTCGAAGTGAACGTGCCGAACGTGGTGAAGATCACGGGCACGGGCATCCGCATCGCCTACGACCCGGCTGGTCCGCGCACGCAGGAATTGCTGCGCGTGTATCAGGCGCAGATTGAGTTCCCATCGTTCAACGTCCGCGGCCAGCTCCTGCCATACAACACTTCGACAGGACAAAACGTCGCCCCGCCGACTGTTTCCGAAGGCACGAGTCTCACGCCGGGCGGAACAGCGCCAGCGAACATCATTCCGGGTCTCGTGGTGCGGATGAACGGTTTCACCATCGGCCAGGCGATTCTGATCTACGGCGGCACCAATCCGACATTGAGCCAGACACCGACTGCGCCCGGCTCGCCCGCGCCGGCATCCACCAAGATTCGCTTCGGCAGCATCATCGAGTTCGATGATCTGCGCATCGGCGTGGCGAACTTCACGGTGAACTTCGATGCGGAGAACCCGGTGCAGTTCAGCGGGTCCATCTTCGTGGCGTCCGGCGGCGCGAAGTTCTTCCCGGGCCGTCCGATCACGGCGACGATCTCCGACCGAGTCGGCTCCGAGCCGGGCAAGGATCTGCCGGGCGTGCCGGACACGGAAGCGATTCGTCTCGGGCTGACCTTCACGAACGGCAAGGTGGATTCGTTCCAGTTCGATGTGGATACGTTCAAGATTCAGCTCGGCGGCGTGCTGACGTTGAGCGGTCAGGACATCCGCATCGATACCGGCGCGAGCGCGGATCAATATCTCTTCCGCGTGGGATCAATTGCCGCCGAGGTGAAGATCGGTTCGCTCGTCATCGGCGGCGAGGGCCGCAACTTCGGCTTCAAGGGCGACGGCAGCTTCGACACGTTGCCGGGCTTCGGCGTCTTCCTGAGCGTGGGCGGCGCGACGGGCGAAACCTTCAAGTGGCCGAGCTGGCTGCCCATCCGCATCAACGAGCTCGGCATCCAGTGGGACGACATCGAGAACAATCCGGCGGACTTCGTCATCACGCTGTCGGCCAGCGTCACCGGATTGCACGGCCTCGGCGGCGTGACGTTCTCCGGCTCCATCGAGGGCGTGAAGATCGACATCGGCCTGCTGCTCGAAGGCAAGTTCCCGATCATCGACATCGCGAGCATCGGCGTCAGCGTCAGCGGCAATCTCTTCGGCGGCCAGCTCAACGCGGCGCTGATCGGCGGCATCCTCAAGCTCGATCAAAACCTGAACATGATCAGCGCGCTCGACACCGTGACGCCGGTGCGCGACCGCGTGTTCTTCATCGGCGTGCAGGGCGGCTTCGAGTTCCCCGGCATCGGCGGCCTGACGATTCGCTTCGCGCTCTCCGAGCTCGGCCCGCTCGGCATCTTCATCAACGCGTCCGTGCCCGGCGGCATCCTCCTGGAGCCGAACACCGGTCTTTCGATCAATGACTTCTCGGCCGGCGTGGAATTCTTCAAGACGCTGCCGTCGATTGAAGATCCATTCGCGCTGCGCGGCCCGGCCTTCAACCTCCAGACCACGGTCACGGCGGATACGTGGCTTGACGACGTGAAGACGCAGGTCGTCTTGCAGTATCGCGCGATTCAGGCGGACCCGAGCCGCAACGGCTTCACCGCGGCGTTCACCGCGCCGATGACGATCACCGGCAGCGCGAAGCTCTTCTCGATTTACACGTCGGAGCAGGTTTTCAACGGCCAGGTGATCATCAAGTTCAGCACGGACGGCAAGTTCCTCATCGCGGGCAAGCTGAACTTCGCGGCGGACAACCTCAGCCTCAGCGCGAAGCTCTACGCGGATCTTTCGCGTGTGGCGTCGGGCAACGTGGTGGTGCTGTTCCTCGCGGACATCCCGGATCAAATCCGGCTGCTGACCATCCACGGCAAACTGAAGATGGGCTTCCGCAACGCGTCGGGCGAGGAGGTCAGCTTCCAGGTCGTCGATGCGCCGTCGGGCGATCCGGTTTCCGAAACGCCGGTCGCGGTGGTCGCTGATCCTTCCGGCAGCAGCATCGACGTGGGCGTGATCAATTCCATCAACCGCCGCGCCACGGGCACGACGGTGGACAGCATCACCTACACGAACAAGTCCTACATCGACATCCTTTTCCTCGCGCCGTCCGGCGTGAGCCTCGACTACGACTCGATCCTCGACACCGATGACGAGTTCACGCTCACGCTGCCGGGCGCGGGTTCGCCGCTGGACATTGACGGTGTGCCGGTGCCGGTCGAGACGATCACCAACGCCGACGGCAGCACGACGATTGTGCCGCTGGTTCCGACCACCGAGGATCAGGCCGGCACCACCACGGCGCGCGAGGCGATGATCAACGCGATCAAGCGCACGGGCGTGAACCGCTTCCGTTACTTCATCAGCGACGCCGGCTTCACCGGCTTCCCGCGCGGCCAGATGGATTTGGTCTTCACCGACGGCAGCTTCAACAACGCGAACGTCACGCTGGCGGATGGCAACGTGCAGAGCGGCGCGGCGAGCGAGTTGCAGGAGTTCGAGATCGCGGTCGAGGGCGCGAGCGCGGTGTTGAGCAACCCGGGCCAGAACGGCTCCATCGACATCAACCTGCTCAACCGCCGCAACTACCTCGACGTGACGTTCACGGAGCCGTCCAATCCCGTCGGTGTCGGCATCGACCTCAGTTCGATCTCCGATCTCGCGCCGGAGTTCACGCTCACGGGATCGGGGCTCGGCTCCATCGTGCTGGATGAAGGCCAGCCGCCGCTCTACCTCGCCAGCGAATCCACGGCGACCGAGCTGAAGTTCCGTTACTGGCTGAACGGAGAGTTCGCGAACGATCCGTCCACGACGGACCCGGAAACCGTGACGCTGACCTACCTGCCGGATAGCTGGGCCTACGTGACGACGACCGCCACATCGAGCGGCACCGCGGCGTTGAGTTTCACCGAGCAGCGCGGTTCGTTCCGCACGGTGCAGGAATTCATCGACGTGGAATTCCCGCTTCCGGACGCGGGCTTTGAACTGCTCGCCAGCTCGATTACCGGCGCGACGCCGACTTCGCTGCTCACATTGAGCACGGTCGAGGGCAATTGGACGGTGAGCCTCGACAATTCGACGCCGGCAGAACGCCGTGGTAGTTCGCGAACCTTCCGCTTCAAGGTGAACGTCACGTTGCCGGCGGCGCCGACGGTGGCGACTTCCTCGGTGACGTTGAACTACACGCTCACGGACAATGCGTGGCAGGTGGTGCCGGTGGCCGGTGGCTCGGCGCAGAATGCGGATGATGATCGCGCCGATCCGTATGCGGTCACGCTCGGCCTCGATAACAGCTCGGCGTTCCCATCGCTGCTCACGGTAACGATTCCCGATGCGGCCACTACAGGTTTCACGCTCGATCCATCCACGGTTCTCGACCTCGCGGCGGAGTTTGCGTTTAACGACGCCGCCCTCGCCACGGCGCTGAGCACGGCGTCGCTCACGGGCAAGGTGGCGTTCGTCATCGACCCGCTGCGCCAGCCGCTGGCGACGGGCAACCTAAGCCAGTTCCAGTTCTACGTGAACGTGATCGCGGTGAACTCCGCGGTGCAGGCGGCGTTGACCTCCACGCCGAATCTGGCGCTCGCGCTGCCGTATGATTTCACCGCTGGTTCGTGGGGTTACTTCGGCGATGACGTGGTGAGCGGCGGCACGGCGGCGGGCGACGAAGTGGAAATTTCCGATCCGGCGGCGACCAACAACCGCAGCTATATCGACGTGCGCTTCTTCCCGAGCCGTGGCACCGGCGTGACGCTGGATGAAGCGTCCATCATCGAGTCCGGCGCGGAGCTGGCGGAGTTTGCGTTCAGCGGCGTGGGCGCGGGCTTGCCGGCGAGCCGCGTGACGGTCGTGGGTGCGCCGAGCGCGCTGGGCAACGGCGTCTATCGCTACTATCTCCAGAACAACTTCGTGCTCGGCGAAGTGGCGGTGAACTTCGATGACGGCGCGTGGACGGACAGCGCGGGCAACCCGAACATCGCGTTCACGCAGACGTTCACGGTGCAGGGCAGCACGGCGGATGCGACGAATCCGAAGGCGGGCGCGACGGTCGGCTCCGGCGTGTTGAACCACGGCGGCTACATTGAAATCACCTTCCGCCCGACCGCCGGCAGCGCGCTCGACCTGGGCACGATCAACGGCGACGAGTTCGTGCTGAAGCGCGCGGATGGCTCGACGGTGAGTTTCACCGGTGCGCCGCAGCGCGTGACGAGCATCACGGTCACCGGTGAGAACGGTCTGCCGGAAGTCGTCGAAGTGGACGGCACGGTGTATCGCTACTTCTTCAGCGGCGCTCTGGCGGAGGGCGAATACACCATCGAATTCAACGAAGGCAGTTGGACTGACAACGCGGGCAACTACAACCTCGGCGAGACGGAACGGTTCTACGTCGTCGAGGCCAAGGCGTCACTGGCCGATCCGCTGCGCGGCAAGAGCATCGACCGCGAGGTGTTGAATGGCCGAAGCTACATCGACATCACGTTCACGCCGGTCAGCGGCCGCAAGCTGAACCTCAGCACGATCCTTGATTCCGGCGCGGAGTTCACGCTGACCGGGGCGGACGGCGAGAACGTCGTCATCAACGGCACGCCGACTCAGCCGGGCGCGCTCGCAGGCACGAACACGTTCCGCTACTCGTTCGCCGGCCAGTTCGACACCGGCAAGCTGACCGTCGCCTTCATCGCGAATAGCTGGCAGGACGACGCGGGCAACGGCGGCGCGGCGACGAGCGAATCCGTCGCGGTCATCACCCAAGCGCAGTCGTTCTTTATCGAGCTTTCGGGCGGCGTTGAGTTGCGTCTCGCGGACCTGCTCGACGAGCCGTTGATGAGCGCGAAGGCGCAGGTGACGCTGGAACTCGACTTCGAGCGGAACGTCTTCGAACTGTCGTTCAGCGGCTCGCTCTCCATTTACAAGCTGGGCGCGGTCGGCGCGACGGCGGGCCGGTTCGTGCTCGACATGAGCTACACGCTCAGCGACTCGCCGCAGTTCTGGGGCGTGGCGACCTTGCAGACGAACTTCGAGGAGCTGGAGCAGTTCGGCCTCTACATCATTGGCAACGGCACGTTGCAGATCAACACGACGGACTTCACGAAGACCGAGACGCTCACGCTGCCGGGCATCGGACCGAACAACAGCGATCTCACGCGCACCTACACGCTCACGCCGAAGACGTTCGCGGTCGAAATCGTCGGCGGTCTTCGCGTGCGCCCGCCGGGACTCGATTCGGATCTGTTCCGGATGCAGGGCGGCTTCTACCTGAAGATTTCGCCGCAGCGTTTCGAGATCTTCGCCACGGCGTCGCTCAGCTACGGCATCGGCGCGGCGCAGGTGACT
>JBDHQG010000005.1:0-24285 GCA_039806925.1 Limisphaerales bacterium | reverse complement strand
CTCACGCTGGAGACCAACGAGACCTTCCGCCTGCTCCTGAGCGGGGCGACGAACACGACTTTGACGACGGCGACGAACACGGTGACCATCACGGACAACGACGCGGCGAGCGTGGCGTTCAGCCACGGGACGACGAACGTGTCGGAGAACGCGGGGAGCATCACGCTGACGGTGGTGCGCAGCGGGGCGACGAACACCTCGGTGAGCGTGCGCTTTGCCAGCACCAACGGGACGGCGACGGCCGGGGCCGACTACGCGGCGACCAACGGCCTGCTGGTCTTCGCGACCAACGAGGTGAGCAAGACCTTCACGGTGGCGATCCTGGACGACGCGGTGGCGGAGAACGCGGAGACGTTCTCGGTGCGCCTCTCCAGCCCGACCAACTGCACGATCACGGGCCTGGGCACGAACACGATCACGATCAACACCAACGACAGCGCCTACGTGTCGTGGAGCGTGGCCGGCGTGTCGACCAACGAGAGCACCAACGCGGTCACGCTGACGGTGAACCGCGCGGGCACGACCTTCAACGACGTGACCGTCAACTTTGCGACGACCAACGTGAGCGCGGTGGCGGGCAGCGATTATTATGCGACCAACGGGACGCTGACCTTCACCAACGGGGTGACGAGCCAGAGCATCACCCTGCGGCTCATCAACGATGATTTGCAGGAGACGAACAAGACGCTGCAACTCCGGTTGAGCAGCGTGACCGACGGCATCATCACCAACGGGACGAACACGATCACGATCACCGATGACGACGGCAGCACGCTGGCCTTTGCGACCAACGCGATCACCACGGGCGAGAGCAACGTGACGCTGACCATCGTGGTCGAGCGGGCCGGGGCGACGAACACGGCGGTGGCGGTGAACTACACCAACGCGAACCTCGGCGCGACGGCCGGCAGCGACTACACGCTGACGGCGGGGACGTTGAGCTTCGCCCCCGGCGTGGTGAGCAACAGCTTCACGGTGGACATCCTGCACGACCTCACGCTGGAGACCAACGAGACCTTCCGCCTGCTCCTGAGCGGGGCGACGAACACGACTTTGACGACGGCGACGAACACGGTGACCATCACGGACAACGACGCGGCGAGCGTGGCGTTCACGACCAATTCCATCCTTGTTGACGAAGACGTGGGAACGGTGACTTTGACCGCCGTCCGCAGCGGCGCCACGAATACAACGGTGAGCGTGAACTTCACGAATTTCGCCGCCACGGCCACGGCCGGATCGGACTTCACCCTGACCAACGGCCTGCTGGTCTTCGCGCCGGGCGTGACGACGAATACGTTCACCGTGACGATTGCCAACGATCTGACCGCGGAGAACGCCGAGACCATCTCCTACAAGTTGCAGAACTTCACGAACTGCACGCTCAGCGGATACGCGACGAATGTCATCACCATCAACACCAACGATTCAGCCGTCCTGGCCTGGTCTGTCACCTCGACCAACGTGTCCGAAAGCGGCGGCAACCTGACGCTGACCGTGACGCGGTCGGGAACCTTGTTCAACACGGCCACCGTGGACTTCACCACCACAAACGTGACGGCCACCGCCGGCACGGACTACACCGGCACGAACGGCACGCTCACCTTCACCAATGGCGTCACCAGCCTGAACATCACGCTGCTCGTGACGTCCGACAATCTGCAGGAGAGCGATGAAACGTTGCGGGTGGTGTTGAGCAATCCCGTTGACGGCACCATCACCTCGCGCACCAACACGGTCACGATCACCGATGACGATGGCAGCACCCTTTCGTTCACCACGAATGCCGTGGCGGTGGCCGAGACAAACACCTCCCTGCTGATCGTGGTGGAACGTTCCGGCGCCACCAACACCGCCGTCGCGGTTGATTACACCACGACGAACGTCACGGCCACCGCCGGCAGCGATTACACGGCGGTGAGCAGCACGCTCAGCTTCGCCCCCGGCGTGGTGAGCAACGGCTTCACGATCACGCTGTCGCCCGACCTGACGTATGAGGCGAATGAAACCTTCCGCGTCATCCTCAGCGGCATCACGAACTCCTCGCCCGGCATCGGCACCAACACGGTGACTATCACCGATGACGATCTTGCCCAGCTCGGCTTCACGGTGGACAGCGACACGGTGAACGAGCTCGACGGCACCATCGCCGTCATCGTGGCGCGCACAGGCGTGACCAACACCACGGTGAGCGCGTCGTTCACCACCACCAACGGCACGGCGCTGTCGGGCTCCGATTACACGGCGACGAATGGCGTGGTTTCCTTCGCCCCGGGCGAGACGAACAAGACCATCACGATCTCGATCACCTTCGACAATGATCTGGAATCCAGCGAAATCTTCCGGCTGCGCCTGGTGAGCATCACCAACGCCGCGTCTTCGACTTACACCAACATCCCGATCACCATCGCGGATTCCTTCGGCGGCATCTCCGGAGCTCCGTTGCTCAATGAGCCGGTGGAGATCAAGTCGATTCAACGCTTCGGCGAGGACTTCCTCCGCATCCACGTCGCCGGTCCAAAGGGCACGCCGTTTGTCATCGAGTCGTCTCCCGACTTGAAGACGTGGACTCCGACGACCTCCAGCGTGCTCCCGCTGGGCGGGTTTGACTGGATTGTGCCGCTGGACCGGTCGGTGCCGGCGCGGTACTTCCGGGTGGTTCCGCCCCAGTAGAGGGCTCAGGCTCTCATCAACCGCCGAGAATCCGACGGGAACTCCTTCTTCGGAGGATTCACCCGTGCGGCGAAACTTGCCGGGACAGTCCGCCTCGAGGCAGAAACGGCCTGTGGCTGGCGACGGAAACGCCGTCGTCGCCCCCTATTCCGGCTCCTTTTCCAAGGAACACCCGCTGGCACCCCCATTGCTAAGCAATGCCTGCCGGGCTGTGCATGGGTCCGGCGCGCACATGGATGAGCGACGCGTTTGAACCTCTCTTCCGCCGAATCCAATCGGCCGCCCGCCGCCATGCGGCAACGGGCGGGTCCGGCCCGTGCCTGCCTCCGATCTCTTCCCTTTCCTCCTTCCTATGACCATGTCCCTCAAAAAAGCGATGCGCGTGAGCCGATCAATTATTCACGCCGGACAGCCCATCCACGACATCCTGGCCGCCGAGCAGGTGATTGCGCGGGCCGCGCCCGATGAGTTCGCGCTGCACCGCGCCGGCGCGCCCGAGGGGTTCATCGCCTTGTGGAAAGGCCTTCGGCTCGCGGCGACCGGCTCCCACGCCGAAGCCTGCCGGGAATTGCTGCGCGCGAGCAGCCTGGGATGCAGCCACTGGCGGGTGGGCTGGTATCTGGCGCAATCCGCGGGCGCGGCGGGCGATGTGCCGCTGGTCGATGAGGCGTGTGCCGCGGTGCTCCGCGCGAACCCGGAGTTCTGGTTCGCCCGGGAGCTGCCGAAGCACGTTCGCGGCTATTACGCGCAGGCGGGGCAGGACGGGATCATCGAGGATTTCTTCCGGCAACATCCGCCGCGGGCCCGCGTGTTCGTCGAGGTCGGCGCCTTTGACGGTGTTCACTACAGCAACGTGCGGCGTCTCGTTGAGAAACACGGCTGGACCGGCGTCAGCATCGAGCCGGCGGCGAAAAACTTCGCGAAGCTGGCGGCCTCGTATCGCGAACACCGGGTCCGGTGCGTCAAAGCCTGTGTTTCGGATCACGAGGGCGAAGTGGAGCTCAATGTCTCCACCTATCCTCACCTGCCCGATTGGGGGAGCGATGTCGCGTCCGTTTCCGGGGAAGGCGCCGAACGCTGGAGCCGCGAATACGGCGCCGTCTGGTCCAGGGAAAAGGTTCCCGCCCGCACCCTCACGAGCCTCCTCGACGAGGCCGGCGTGACGGATGTCGACTTCCTGTCCATCGATGCCGAGGGGCACGATCTCGAAGTGTTGCGCGGCCTCGACTTCGAGCGGTTCCAGCCGCAGCTCATCGTCGTCGAGTACGGGAATCAGCGCGACGCGATTCAGGCGTTGCTCGAAAAGAAGGGCTACACTTTGAGGCTCGACAACAAGCAGGATCTTTTCATGGCCCGTCCGGGCACATCTGCTTCGCCGGCGGCGGATCGGACCAAGCTGCCGGCTGCATCCGAGTCGAAGCGCCTGACCGGAGATGCCCTGCAGGCGGCTTTGGGAAAACTGAACCCACACCTCCTGAAGCTGAACACGCTCCCGGTCCAGGCCGGCGCCCGGCGCGGTTTGATCGACCCTCTCCAGCTCGTCACGCCGGAACGCTTCGACCTCGCAGCCAAGCACCTTTACGCCCGGCATCGTGCGGCCGGAATCCAGTGCGAGTGGGCGTGGGAGGTGTACCGCGCGCACATCGCCGCCTTCTCTGACGGCACGTTTCGCGAGGGGGACGGACGGAAGAGCTCGATCAGCGACTACTTTCGCAGCTTCGATTCCACCCTCGCCTCCATCCGCGCGAAGGGCTTCGACGGCGATGAAACGCTGGTTCCGGTCGGACGAAACAACGTCATTATTGATGGCGCCCATCGTGTCGCCGCCTGTCTGCTTCATCGAACGCCGGTCGACTGCCTGGTGTTCGATCACGAGGCGAACCGCTTCGACGCCGGATATTTTCTCGCCAGGGGCCTGCCCCGGACGCACGCCGACGCGCTGGCCATCGAATACTGCCAGCTGCGCCAGGACACCTTCATCGTTCACCTTTTTCCCAAGGCGGACGGCCGTGAGGAAGCCGCGCGCTCCATCCTCCGCGAGTTCGGCGCGATCGTTTACGAGAAGGAACTGCGGCTGCGGAACAACGGGCCGTGGTGGCTCGTGCGGCAGCTGTATCGCGGCGAGAAGTGGATCGGCTCCTGGAGTGACAACTTCGCCGGTGCCCGCCGCGACGCGCGGATGCGGTTCGACGGCAGGAGCCCGCTGCGGGTGTTCGTCTTCCAGTGCGACGATCTCGCCAAGGTTCGCGAAGCCAAGACGCGGATTCGCGCGCTCCACGGCCAGGGCAACTACTCCTCGCACATCAACGACACGCACGAAGAAACGCTGCGGCTCGCGCGGCTCTACTTCAACGCGAACGGCGTTCACTTCCTGAACAACGCCCGCCCGAAGTTTCTGGAGCGCTTTGAACGCCACCTCGAACGCTACCGCCAATGGCTCGCGGGTTCGGGCGTGGACGCGGAACGTTTCTGTGTCGACGGCAGCTCGGTGATGGCGGCCTACGGCCTGCGCGACGCGCAGGATTTGGATGTCCTCCACTTCGGCGACGCCGATTTCTCCGCCGTGGAACCCGAGGTCAACAGTCACAATGCCCATGCGCATCACCATGCCGCGACCCGCGACGAGCTCCTCTACAATCCCGGGCATCACTTCCACTACGACGGCCTGAAATTCGTTTCACTGGCGGCCATTCGCGCCATGAAGGCGAAGCGCGGCGAGGGCAAGGACCAGAAGGACGTTGCGCTCATGGACGCGCTCCTCGCGGAACGAAAGCCGGCGAATCCCGCCGCGTCTCCGTTCATGTTGAAGCATGACGATGGCGGGAAGCCGGCCACTGCCGCGGCCTCGCCGAATCCCGCCGAAAAGATGGCGGCGCGCCTCTACTACATCCCGAACGGAAACGACTATCACATCGCCGCCCTGCTGAACGATCTCTTTGTCGAAGTGAAGCCGTTCGGCTGCCGCGACGTGCAGGATTACATCGAGCGCCGCATCCTCGCTTACAAGACACCCGGCGCGTCACAACAGCTCTGGGAGGAAGTTTCAACGATGCGCCCGGACCTCGTCTATGTGGAGTCCGGGAAGAACATCGAGCCGTCGATGCTCCAGCGCATCCGCACGGAACTCGGCATCCCGGTGACGATGTGGTTCGGCGACGCCTGCGTGAACGACGAGTTCATCGATCGCCTGATGGCCTATGCGCCCTGTGTGGACCGCCAGATCGTCGTGGACCGCGGCGTCGCGGAAGTCGCCACGAAGCGCGGGCTGCAAAACGTCGAGTTCATTCCCTTCTTCGGCTACGACCACTATTTCCGCCCGCTCAACGCGCCGAAGACGCTGGAGATTTTCTTCTCGGGCAAGAGCTATGACGGCACCTTCGCGCAGTATCCGTTCGCCAGGGAACGCCTCGCGTTCGTCCGCCGCGTCAACGCGGAGTTCGGTCGCCGGCTCGCCGTCGTCGGCGAAAACTGGGAACAGTTCGGTCTCGCCAACCATGTTCCCGGGCGCGTCCCCGAATGGGAGGTCAACGAGCTGAACAACCACGCGAAGATCGTGCTCGCATTCGATGCCGCGCACGTCCGCGAGTTCACCTCGTGCCGCACGTATCACGCGCTGCTCGGCCGCTCGTTTGTGCTCATCCGGAAGTTCCCGGGCATCGAGAACCTTTTCGTCAACGGCGAGCATCTGGTCTGGTTTGAAACCGACGACGAGGGCGTTGAACTCCTCCACCACTACCTAGGGAACGCGGCCGAGCGCGAACGCATCGCCGAGGGCGGCCACCGGCATGTGCATCGCAACGGCTGGATGTTCAGCAACGTGGTTCGCTACCTGGTGAATCGCGGATTGAAACGCGAGAGCCGGTCCTTCGAGCAAATTCACGCGCCATACTCCCGGCCGTTGCCGCAGCGCGTGCGTCGTGGACTCGATCTGGTGCAAGCTTCAACGGCGGCGCCTGTGAACACAGCGGTTCCGTCGCCGTCCGCGAAACTTCAACTATCGGCGGCGGCGCAGGGCTGTCTCGACCAGGCGGAAACCTTCTTCAATCAAGGCCGGCTCGAAGATGCGCGGGACTGGTTGGAGCGCGCGCTCGATCTCGATCCGAATCAAACCGATTTGCTGGCCGCGTTCGCCAGGCTTTCGCTGCAACTCAACGCGGCGCCGGCGGCGGAGACGGCGCTCGCACATGCGGCACGGTTGAAGCCGGAGGACACGGCGATCCGCGTGCTGCTGGCATCGGCCCAATACAGGCAGGGCAAGGCGGAGGCATTCGAGTCCACGCTCAGCTCGGTGCTGCGCCAGAATCCGTCCGATCCGGCGGCGCTCCGATTCCTCGCCGGACTGAACCTGGAGCATGGCCGGTTCAAGGACGCCGCCAACGGCTACTTCAAACTGGTCCAACAAAACGAGGCGGACATCGATTCGTTGCTCGGCCTCGGCGTTTGCTTTTTCAAGACCGGAGATCGCGCGTCGGCAGCGATGACCTTTGAGCGGGTGCTCCAGTTGCAGCCGGACCACGCGCTGGCCCGCGAGAATCTTTCCGCCTGTCGTGGAGCGGTTGCGCCCGTCACGGCCGCGTCAAGTCCTCCGGTCGCATCATCCACGACAAGCGCGCCGGCCCGGGAACGAACCGGGTTGTCGGTGACAAACTATTTCCAGCCGCCGGCCGGATCGACCGAGCGCGCCCTTGCGGTTCATCCGGTCGCGGTGACCGGGGCCGCGCAGTCGGCCTATCAGGCGTTGCGGGATTACAAGATTCGCGACTTCGGCACCGGACTCGATGCCGCGCGCGCCATCCTCGCGCACATCCTCAAGACGAAGTTGAACGCCGCCTGGTCCGCGAAGGACGATTTCTGGGCGCAGACGCTGGTGCTTCCCGTGCGGTGCGAGCTGCGCGATGCGCAGGGCCGGACCTGTGATGAAGCGCGACCGCAGAGCTTGGGCCAGCTCGGGCTCCAGTTCGCGCCCGGCGAAGAGGCGCGTCGCGAGGACATCGAACGATACGCCGCGCAGCTGCGGTCTGGCGGCGATCTGGGCCGCGCGCTTTACGTGACCGGCGCGTTGCTCAAGAAACTGGCGCCCGGGGCGAAGGTGGAACCGAACGCGATCTACATGATGGACGGCGCACGCCGCATCACCGCCAGCGCGCTGGCGCACCGGCGGTCCATCGACGCGCTGCTGCTACTGCACGAAGAGGAGCACGCCGCGCTGTTGCCGGCGGCTCAGATCGCGGCGCTGCGCGACCGGCTCGCGTCGCTGAAATGGTTCGAGAGCTATCAGTCGATCCCGTTGCTGGGCCTGCGCGGTGAGCGCACCCTGCGGCGGTTTGACCTGATGTCGCTGCCGCTGTTGCGCGACGCCGTGGTGATGGACTTCGGCTGCAACACCGGCCAGGCCTGCCTCAAGGCCGTTCAAGCCGGCGCTCGGGAAGTCATCGGCATCGAGGGCATGCCGGACACGTTCGCGGGCGCGCAGGAGATCGCGCGGCTCGCGGGCTTCGCCAACGTTCGCTACGCGAACATCGACTTCAACGCCGCGGACTTTGCCCGGCAGATTGACGCGGTCTGGCCGGGAGCGGTGGACTACGCGTTCTTCTTCTCCGTGTATCGCACGAAGGAGCTCACGCAGCGCGAACAGCTCTTCCGCTACATCCTCGGCAAGGCGCGGAAGGGAATTTTCTTCGAGGGCCACGCGTCGGCGAAGATCGACACGCTCGAATACTACGAATGGCTGTTTGAGAGTTTTGGCGTAAAGGGAAAATTCTTCGGCCATTCAGAGGGCGAGCTGCGGCCGCTGTTCTTCATCGACCTTGCCGCCCGCCAATCACGATCCGACGACCGTGAAGAACCCGGAGCGCCGGGCATTGCCCGGCAGGAATCCGTGGCAATCCCAAGCCCGGCTTCCGCTCCGCTCGTCTCCGCCATCGTCTCGACCTACAACAACGAGCGCTTCATGGAGGGACGTCTCCGTGATCTCGTCGCGCAGACGCTCGGTGAACGACTGGAGATCATCGTGGTGGACAGCGGCTCGCAGCAGAACGAGGGCGCGATTGTGAAGCGCTTCATGGCGAAGCATCCGAACAACCGCTACATCCGCACGGAGGAACGCGAACGCATTTATCAGGCGTGGAATCGCGGCATCCGCGCCGCACGCGGCCAATACATCACCAACGCGAACACCGATGATCGGTTGCGGCCGGACGCGCTGGAGATTCTCGCCGGCGAACTGGAGGCGAATCCGAAGGCGGCGCTGGTTTACGCAGACTTCTTCATCACGAACACGGAGAACGAGGAGTTCCATGCCCACACGAGGACGGGCTACAGCATCAAGCCGGACTTCGCGCCGGACATCATGCTCGACGGCTGTCACATGGGACCGCAGCCGATGTGGCGACGTTCGCTGCACGATGAGCTGGGCTGGTTTGATGAATCGCTGTTCGCTGCCGGCGACTATGAATTCTGGTGCCGCGTGGCGACGAGGCATCCGATGCTGCATGTGCAGGAGTTCCTCGGGCTTTATCTCCACAACGCCGCCGGCATCTGCAACAGCAACAGCAGCCGCACGGAGCAGGAGACGGCGCAGGTTCGCGCGAAGTATCGCGGCCAGTTTCCCGCGCCGCCGGCGAATCTTCCGCGTGGCTTCTACTACCGCGAGGCCGTGAAGCCGGGGCGGTTCGTGAACATCGGCATGGTGACGTTCAACCGGCTGGAGTTTACGAAGCGCGCAATCCCCGCGCTGCTGGAGCACACCGATTTTCCCTGCGTGCTGACCGTGGTGGACAACGCGAGCACCGACGGCACGCGCGAATATCTTCATGCGCTCAAGCAGCTCGGCGTGATCAAGAATCTCGTGCTGCTTGATGAGAACGTCGGCGTCGCGAAGGCGTCCAACCTCGCGTGGGCGCAGGAGCCGGACGCGGAATTCTACCTCAAGCTCGACAACGACATCGTGATCCAAAAGCCCGGCTGGCTGCGGCGCATGGCGGAGACGCTGGAGGCAGTGCCGAAGATTGGCGCGGTGGCCTACAGCTTCGAGCCGCGGAGCTATCCGGCGATCAAGGCGGGCGAACACGTTGTTCGTCCCAAGCCCGGCGGCACGCTCGGCGGCGCGTGCGTGATGATTCCCAAGCGCACGGAACGCGCGCTCGGCTGCTGGTGCGAGGACTATGGCCTCTATGGCGAGGAGGATTTCGATTACGGCATTCGCATCCTCAGCAAGGGCTGGATCAACGCCTACATGGAGGACGAGGAGATCGGCTTTCATCTGCCCAACGGCCGCGCCGCGGTCATCAACGACGACACGATGGACGCGAAGGACGGGCTGGAGGAAGTGGTGGATCGCGAGTACCGCGAGTTCAAGGACGGGCAGCGTCGTCAGCAGGTGTTGAGCGGCAAGAGGGATCGTTACGAGAAGGAGTATCGCAGCGGAGCGCGTCCCTTGTTCATCGAATCAAACTTTGTGAAAGAACGGCGCGGGAAGACGGGCGTCTCCATTCCGCAGGAGACACACAAGCCCGCTGCCTCCACCGCGGCCGTTCCAGGCGAGCGACCGCTGCGCGTCGCCGTGTTCTCGCTCGATCATCCGGTGACGGCCTGCGCGGTCCTGCGCCTGGTCGCTCCGCTGAGCCGCACTTCGCCGGCTTGCAAGATCGCCTGGTGCGCGAACCTCACGAAGGACGGCGCGACGGTGGACGACTCGGCGGTGAAGCACGCTGACGTTGTCGTCATCCAACGCATGTTCCCCGGGCCGGAGCATCAGGAGGTGCTCAGCCGCATCTTCGCGTCCGGCAAGCCGATCATTTACGAGCTGGACGACTGGTTCTTCGACATGCCGGCGGACAACCCGCACACCGGCTACGCAAAGACGCGAGTGCCGTTCATCCGGCAGGTGATTGAACGGGCCAGCGTGGTGACCGTTTCCACCGACGAGCTGCGTCAACGCATGTCGGCGCTGCATCCGCAGGTGGTTGTTCTGCCGAACGTCATCAACGAACAACATTGGCCGGCGCGGCCGGACACGACGCGGGAGAAAGTCATCATTGGCTACGCCGGCACGCTGACGCACGGACGCGACCTCGCCATCGTCGAACAGGCCTTGGAGAGGATTTCAAAAAAGCACGCCGGCAAGGTCGGGTTTGTGTTTCTCGGCTGTGCCACCGAGCGCCTGATGCGTCTGCCCGACAGCCGCGTCGTGGAATTTCAGCACGGCTACGGACGGTATCTCCAGACGCTCCAGGCTGAAGCCATCGACATCGCGCTCGCGCCGCTGGCGGACAATCCGTTCAACCGCTGCAAGAGCAACATCAAGTGGGTCGAATACTCCGCCGCCGGAATCGCCGGTGTTTATTCGGATATCCCGGCCTATCGCGCCTGCGTGCGCCACGGTGAAACCGGAATGCTGGCCGGCCCTTCGGCGGACGAGTGGTTCAAGGCCATTGACGAATTGGTGACCAACGAATCCGCCCGCCGGAACATCGCCGCCCGCGCCCGTGAGGAAGTTCTGCGCGAACACACGCTCGCGGCCAGGGCGGCCTTGTGGCTGGAAGCGTACTCAACGGCAGCGGCGCAACGTCCTTCAGCACCGGTGGCAAACGCGCCGGCATTCTGCGGCGGGCCCGCCAGGCCCGTCGTCTCCATCATCATCCCGACGTTCAACAACCTCGCGTTGACGAAGCAATGCCTTGCCGCGCTCCACCAAGCCACGCCCGCCGGCCTCGCGGAAATTCTCATCGTGGACAACGGTTCCACCGACGGCAGCGTTCCCTTCTTCGAGGCCGAGCAAGGCGCCGGCCGGTTGCGCGCGGTGCTGAATCCACAGAACCTCGGCTTCGCTCGGGGCTGCAACCAGGGCGCGCTGGAAGCGCGCGGCGAGTTCGTGCTGTTCCTGAACAACGACACGCAGACGCAGCCGCGCTGGATCGAGGCGATGTTGAAGGCTGCGAAGGAAACGCAGGCCGGCGTGGTCGGCTGCAAACTGCTGTATCCCGACGGCACGATTCAGCACGCGGGCATCGAGTTCATCAATGGCGTGCCGGACCATCGCTTCCGTCACGCGGCGGCGAATGCGCCGGAGGTGAATCAACGTCGCGAATTCGACATGGTCACCGGCGCGTGCTTCCTCATGCCGAGATCGCTCTTCCTCGAACTCGGCGGCTTCGACGAAGTTTTCCGCAACGGCGTCGAGGATGTGGATCTTTGCCTGCGCGTGCGCGCGGCGGGCCGCAAGGTTGTTTATGAACCGGAGGCGGTTGTGATTCATCACGAGGGCAAAACCCAGGGCCGCTTCAATCACGTCACGGAGAACCTGAAGATCTTCTTCGCCCGCTGGCAGGGACAGTTCGACGAGCAACATCGCCTCCGCGCGCCGAAGAAGCCGCGCCTCCAGAAGGCCGGGAAGAGCCTGCTCCTCGCGTCGGTGGGCGTCTGCTGGGACGGATCATTCCTGGACCTTGGCAGCCTGTCGCATGTGAATCGCGAGCTGACCGCGGCGCTGGACGGACATTCTCAGATTCAACTGACACGTCTTGGCAAGAACACCGTGCCGAAGCCGCTCTCCGGCATGACGTCGATCCTCGAGTGCGCGCGGACGTTGCGCGCCCAGCCGCCGAAACCCGCGCAGGTCACCGTCCGCCACGCGTGGCCTCCGAGCTGGGAACGTCCGGCCAACGGCGCGTGGGTGCTCATCCAGCCGTGGGAGTTCGGCGCGCTGCCCAGGGAGTGGGTGCAGAATCTCGCCCGCGTCGATGAAGTCTGGGTGCCGAGCGATTACGTGCGTCGCGTGTATGTCGAATCCGGCGTCGAGGCGCGCAAGGTCCACGTCGTCCCGAACGGGATTGATCCGGACGTTTTCCATCCGGGCGCGAAGCCGATGGCGCTCGCCACGAAGAAGTCGTTCAAGTTCCTCTTCGTCGGCGGCACGATCCTGCGCAAGGGCCCGGACGTGCTGCTCAAGGCGTATCTCGAAAGTTTCACCGCGCAGGACGACGTCTGTCTCGTGATCAAAGATTTCGGCGGCCAGAGCGTGTATGCCGGCCAGACGTTCGAGGCGCAGTTGAAGGCCGCGCAGGCGCAGCCGAACACGCCGGAGATTCTTTACCTCAATGACGAGCTTCCGCCCGAGGCGTTGCCGGGACTTTACACCGCGTGCGATTGCCTCGTGCATCCGTATCGCGGCGAAGGCTTCGGCCTGCCCGTGCTGGAGGCGATGGCGTGCGGGTTGCCGGTGGCCGTCACCGCCGGCGGCTCGACGGATGATTTTGCGACGGACGAGCTAGCGTATCGCATTCCGTCCATTCGCCGGAGCTTCGGCAACAGCGTGAGCGGCATGGAACTGGTGAAGCCCGGCTGGATGCTGGAGCCGAATCACGCGGCGCTCGTCGGGCGCATGAAATGGATCGCCGCCCATCGCGACGAGGCGAAGAAGCTTGGCCGCATGGCGAGCGAACAGGTTCGTCGTGAATGGACTTGGGAGCGTGCCGCGCGGATCGCCGCCGGGCGGCTGGTGTTGCTCAGCGAACAGCCGCGGCCGGTGACGCCGGCCCCCGTGACGAAGAAGCCCAAAGCGATCGAACTGCCGCCATGCGCAAAGCTGGGCCAACTCGGCGAAGCCCGGGAGCTGTTCCGTTCCGGCAAGCTGCTGCCGGCGTGGAATGCGACGGCGGCGGCGCTGATGGCCCGTCCATATCATCCCGAGGCGTTCCTGTTGCTGGCGGAGATTGCGCTGGCGGCCGGCGACTCGAAACAGGCGAAGGAACTGGGCGAACGCGCGTGCCGCATGGCGCCGGATTGGAAGCCGGCCCGCCGGTTCGCGAAGGCGAAGCATCCCCGGCCCACGATGACGAAGCTGGAGCTTCCACAATTGTCGTACGCGATCACGGAATCCTTCTCGAAGCCGCGCCTGTCGGTGTTCCTGATCACGAAGAACGAAGAACGTTTCCTCGGCCAGTGCCTGGAATCGGTGCGCGATGTCGCGTCGCAAATTGTCGTGCTGGACACCGGTTCGACGGACTGGACGAAGTCCATCGCCGAGCGGTTTGGCGCCACGGTTTGTTCCTTCGACTGGTGCGATGATTTCAGCGCCGCGCGCAATGCCGCGCTGGAGAAGGTGACGGGCGACTGGGTGCTGATGCTCGACGCGGATGAGGAGTTGCTGCCCGATCAAAAGGAGAAGTTGCGCCGGCTGATGGATGACCCGTCCGCCATCGCGTGGCGGCTGCCCATGATGGACGAGGGGCGCGAAGACGAGGGCGTGAGCCATGTGCCCCGGCTGTTCCGCAACGCGCCGGGATTGTTCTACGTCGGGCGCATTCACGAGCAGATTTTTTCCAGCGTGGAAGTGCGCCGGCAGGAGTGGGGTTTGGAGAACAAGTTCGGCGACGCCACGCTGCTCCATCACGGCTACACCAAGGAGATGGTGCGGAGCCGGGACAAGATCGCGCGCAACCTGCGGCTGCTTCAGCTCGCCATCGAGGAATTGCCGGGCGAGCCGAATCTGCTGATGAATCTGGGCCTTGAACTGGTGCGCGATGGACGCGTCTCCGAAGGCATCGAGCACTACGCCGCGGCCTTCGCCGCAATGTCAGCGCTGCCGAAGGATCAGGTGACGCCGGAGCTGCGCGAGAGCCTGCTGACGCAATACGCAACCCATCTGGTCTCGACGAAGCGGTCGGACGAGGTCGCGCGCGTGTTACAATCACCGCTCGCACGACAGGGCGGTTTGACGGCGTCCATGCACTGGCTGCTGGGCCTGGCGTTCATCGAGCAGAAGCAGTTCACCGGGGGCGCGGCGCAGATGCGCGAGTGTCTCGCGAAGCGCGGCAACCCCGCGTTCACGCCGGTGAACCGGAACATTTTGAAGGGCGGGCCGAATCATTGCCTCGCGCTGTGCCTCTCGGCGATGAAGCAGCGCGACGCGGCGAATCGCGCGTTCGAGGCAGCGCTGAAGGAGGATCCGGACGCGCGGATGATTCGCTTCGATTACGCGCGGTTTCTGGTGGAGGGCGGCCAGGAAGTGGAGGCGCTCAAGTGGCTGCACCAGCTCGCGATGGAAGAGCCGGGCGATGTCCGTGTCTGGCAGTTCGGCGGACAGGTGGCGTTGAGCCGCGCGGAGTATCTGGAGTTTGCGGGCGACTGGACGGATGAGGCGGTGAAGCTTCACCCTGATCAACCGTCGTTGCTCGCGCAGCGCGCGACGGCGCTGATGTTCGGCGGGGACGCGCAGGCGGCGCTGGCGACGTGGCAGAGGCTGGAGCCAGCTCCCGGCACGCAGGCGGCGATGGTCTTGTGCGCCGTGCTCGCGGGACACGCAACGATCCCGATCGATCCCGCCCGGGCCGCGGCGGTGAACCAGGAATTCATCAGCTGGTACCGGCGGCTGTTGCAGATGAACGCGGAGAGCCTCGTGGCAGCGTTGCACCAGCGGCTGGACATGTTGCGACGGATGGTTCCGGCGGCGGTGAAGCTGATCGAGTCCGCGATGAGCGAGGTGAACGCGGTGCCCTCGAAGTAACAGATTAGTGCTGCTGGTCGTGCCCGATCATCCACGCGTTGCAACCCAGCCACGCGCCGAGGAGGACGGCGGCGATGCAGAGCACGATTTCTTCCGGGCGCAATTTGGGCGACCGAAGAAGGATGATTGCCGCCATGCCGCACAGTGCCGCGTCCGCGGCGACGAGCATCCAGCGCAGACGCGTCGCGCGAGCGACGGCCTGGACATCGCGTTCATCTGATTTGCGAGCGGGCGCTTCCTCTGCCGGCGAGACGCCGGCGGCCCGCTGGCTCGTTGAACACGTCTCGCGGCTGCCGGAGATCAGTGCGGCAACGCCGGGTGTGACGCGAACGGGCGACGGCGCCGATTCAGTCGAATCCACGCGTCGCGACGACAGTAGAGATCCGAGTCCGCGGCCGAGCGCTGGTTTGGACATGGGTGCGGCGTGATGCGTGGCGCGTGAGAGGGGCGTTGTTCGGGCTCAGTCCTCGGAGAAGAGGTATTCGAGATCGTTTTGCGAAAGGCTCTTTGCGAAGCCTTCCTCGCCGAGCACGTCCGCGATGGCCTGCGCCTTGCGCTGCTGGAGATCCCAGATTTTTTCCTCGACGGTTCCCGGCGTGATCAGGCGGTAGGCGTTCACCGTGCGGGTCTGGCCGATGCGGTGCGAGCGGTCGATGGCCTGCGCCTCGACGGCGGGGTTCCACCACGGATCGTAGAGCACCACGTAGCTGGCGTTGGTGAGGTTCAGGCCGGTGCCGGCGGCGCGGAGGCTGAGCAGGAACACGGCGGCGTTGCCGTCGTCCTGGAAATTCTGCACCACGGTCTGGCGTTCCTTCGTCTCGCCGGTCAGGATGTGCGTGGAGATGTTGCGCGTCCTGCACTCGGCCTCGAGCAGGCGGAGCATCTGCACGAACTGCGAGAAGATGAGCACCTTCTGGCCTTCTTGCAGCAACGGTTCGAGCAGCTCGAACAGGGTGTCGGTCTTGCCCGAGATGGAGTCGCTGCCGACGAGCTGCGGGTGGCAGCAAATCTGGCGGAGTCGCGTGAGCGCGGCGAGGACGTGAATCTTGGACTTCGCAAGGCCCTTCTCGACGACGGCCTGCATGACCTGGTCGCGACTGCGGCGCAGCTCGGCGAGGTAGAGCTTGCGCTGGGCTTCGCCAAGCTCGCAGTCGCGGCGGACCTCGATGCGGTCGGGCAGATCCTTCGCGACCTGCTGTTTCACGCGGCGGAGCATCAGCGGACGCAGCTTCGCCGAGAGCCGCCGGCGGGCGATGCGCTGGGCATCGACGCCTTCGACGCCATCGCCCTTGGGCTCGTAGGTGAGCGTGAAGTGCTCCTGCGTGCCGAGGTAGCCGGGCTGGATGAAGTCGGTGATGCTCCACAGGTCCATGAGGCGGTTTTCCAGCGGCGTGCCGGTGAGGGCGAGGCGCTGGTCGGCCTTGAGCTGCTTGACGGATTGCGTGACCTGCGCGGTCGGGTTCTTGATAAACTGCGCCTCGTCGAGGATGACGGCGCTAAACGGGAACTTCTGCAGGTCTTCGAGGTCGCGCCGGAGCAGGGCGTAGTTGGTGACGATGATGTCGTGCTGCGGGATCTGTTTGCGCAGGTTGTGCCGCGCGGCGCCGCTCTGGAGCACGAGTACTTTCATGTGCGGCGTGAAGCGCTCGGTTTCGCGACGCCAGTTGTGGAGCACGGAGGCCGGGCAGATGACGAGCACGGGCTTCGGATTTTTTCCGTTGCGCTGCTTGAGCCAGGAGATCCACGAGAGCGTCTGGAGCGTTTTGCCGAGGCCCATGTCGTCGGCGAGGATGCCGCCGAGTTTCATCGCGGTGAGGTGACAGAGGAAATCGAAGCCTTCCTTCTGATACGGGCGGAGCTCGGCCCGAATCGTGTTCGGCAGCGTGACATCCGGGATGCCTTCAAAGTTCGCGAGCTTCTGCTTGAGAATCTTGGCCTCGGGGCTGTCGGCGAAGCGCTTGATGCCGGCATCATCGAGATGCGCGGCCTGTTCGAGCCCGATCTTGAGCGGCGTGGCGGAAAGCTCGTCCACACCGAGATCAGCCATCGTTTCGTGCGCGTGCTGGACGGCGTCGGTGTTCAGCTCGACCCAGCCGGCGTCCGGCAGTTTCACGAAGCGGCTGGTGGCGGCGGCGAGACGCTGGAGATCAGCCGGCGTCAGCTTCATGCCCTCCTGCTCCCATTCGGTGGAGACGCTGAACCAGTCGATGCCGCTGCCCTTGACGACGAGCATCGGCTTGAGCTGGCGCGGCGAGAGGAAGAGGCGGTGGAAGGCGGGGTTGCCGAGATACTCGGCCTTCTCGGGCTTGTCCGGCCACGCGCGGGCGAGCGTGGTGAGGAAGCTTTCGTTGGCATCGCCGACCCAGACGCCCGGTTCCGGCGTGAACCAGTCGAGGCGGCGCAGCCAGGCGACGGCGGCATCCAGGCGCGGGTCTTCGAGCACCTCGGGCTTGTCGGATTTTGGGCCGGAGGGCTTGTCAAGCGTCCACTCCTGGCCGGTCCAGTGCCAGACGCTTTGATCGTGCTCGCTGGTGGCGAGGAGGCGGAGGCGGACGGTGTCCTCGTTCAGCTCAAAGACAAATTGCGGCACCGCCTGGTGCGTGGTGCAGAGCGCGCCCCAGTCCACGCCGTTGTTGGAATGGACGCGGCGCAACTGCGTGCGCATCCGGTGGCTGAGCTTGTGGACGGGCACGCTCGGGGTTTCGGCCCAGTATTCGAGCAGGGACGGCGGCGGGACGTTCCGGAGGAGATAGAACGTGTGATCGATCAGCGCCAGCGCGGGGCGGCCGGCAAAGAAACGGGCCCCGGCCAGCGGCCGCGTGGAGCCATCGGGCAGCGTGACATGATGCGTGAACAGAATGTCCCTGTCCGCGTTTTCGAGATGCGGCGTGAGCGACAGGATCTGGCCGTGGAACTGAAGGTGTTTGCCGTCGAGCTCCAGCTTGCTGGTCAGGCCCCAGCGCGCGAGCCACTGGAGCAGGTCGAGGCCGGACAGGATGAGCGAATCACTTTCATCCGGATCTTCCCCGTAGGTGTCGGCGAGCCACTGGACGATTTCCCAGTCCGGCGCGGAAAAGAGTTCCTGCTCATGCGTGGCGCGGGTGGTGAGCTCGACGATTTCGGAGACGGGACGAATCTTCTCGCCGGTGCGCGGGCGGAACAGGTTGAGGCGGACCTTGAGGGCGTGCAGCGCGGGATGATCCGCGGCGGGCTGAATGGAGCAGAGGATGCGGAGCGAGGCGCGCGGGCCGTCGAGATGCGCGGGCGCCGGCGGGAAGAGCCAGTTCTCCAGCTCGTCGAGCTTCTTCTGCTCCTGCTCGGCCTGCTCGAGCTCGGCGAAGCGCGCGATGTTGGCGTGGGCGACCAGCTCGGTGGGCAGCGGGCGGGCGGCGCGGAGGAACAGGATGGCCACCTCTTCGAGCCGGGCCTTGCCGGAGACGGCCATCAGGCGCGGCCACCAGTCCTGGCCGCCGAAATCCTTCCGCGAGAGCGCGAGCTTCTCGAAGTAATCTTCGAGCAACAGCCAGGCGCGCTGCGAATCGGCGCAGGTCGAGAAGATGCGGAGAATCTCCTCGCGCTCGGCGATTTTGGACTTGGAGTCGGAGAGCTCGCGGCGGAGGTCCGCCAGCGCGCCGTACGTCTTGGACAAGACGGTGTGATGTGCATCGTACTTTGTGGTCCCGCTGGCCAGTCGCGCCGAACGTCCATTTTTGCTCGCGAGTTTAGGCATGATCTAATTGCATTAAAAAATAGTGGTTTACTATCTCGTCACAGAACGAGACAGGCGGTCAATCAGAAAGGAAATTTCTTCGCCTTGTCGCAGGCGGATCGGCGCGGAGAATTCAAGCGGGAACTGTTGGAAGTTATGAACACCCGCGCCGATGGACGTCGCGAACCGGGCCCGCCACGACTGCGGGCATCAAGCGGCCCGTCCGGCTCCTTTGCCGATGCGCCGAATCCCCGGGTCCGGCGACCTGCCGCCGGGCGCGGCGTAGAGGAGGCGATCAGCTCACGGCCACCAGCGAGACTTTCTCGTTCTTCTCGTTGCGGGCGATTCCCTGCGCGCGCGGATCGAGCACCGGCTTTCCATCGACAAGGAAGAGGTAGTGATGATGCCCGTGGTTCAGCGGCACTTCACCGCGCCACGCCCCATCCGGCATTTTCTTCAAGGGATGAGCGGTCGGATGCCAGTCATTGAAATCTCCCGTCACATGGACGGCGCGGGCCTCCGGCGCCTGGCAGATGAAGACCACGGGTTTGATGATGTTCTTGGCGGAATAGCCTCTCGGTTTGAGCGGAGAATAGTTGAACGGCGTTTGCATGGGAGAAACCAGACTTGAAAATGCGCTTGCTACGACATTGGCGCGGAACGTAGCACCGCCCTCCCGGTCAAACAAGTGACGCGGGCCGTTTGGGTCGCTGCGGACGGTTCAGGCCTTCTCGAGCACGAAATACTTCTGCGACACCCACGGCATTCCGGTGGCGACGACCGCCTTTACCTTGAAGCCGCATTCCATCACCTCGCCGGCGAACTCCACCTGGGTCGGCTGGTTCGCGTACGGCGGCACGCGGCCTTTCAGGCGCTTGAGCAGGCCGCGGATGCGGGCAAGCCCCTTGTAGTTGAAGAACGACACCACGGCGTAGCGGCGCGACACGCGGTGAAACTCCCGCAGCAACGTCCTACGTTCGGCGGGAGCATGGATGTGATGCAGCAGACGATTGCTGAAGACACAGTCCACGGCGCCGTCGATCAACGGCAGGCGCGCGGCGTCGCCCTGCATCGCCTGGGCGTCGATCCTGAGCCGGTCCGCCCGGTCCTGCGCGTATTCCAGAATCTCGAAGGCGACATCCGCCTCCAGGACGCGGCGTCCGCCTTGGCTGAGCGTCTGGACGAACCGCCCCGCGCCCGACGGCACGTCGAGCACGCTGTGACAATCCTTCAGCTCCGCGAAGATCTTCCGCACCGCGCGCTGCTCGCGCTTGTCGATGCGCTTGCGGGAACCGCTCTCAAACCGCTTTGCATACAGCCCGGCCTTCCTCTCGTCCTGCAAACGCCGTTTGTAGCTCTGGATGTCGTGTGCGCCGCTGCTCATGTGGTCGCGGAGCATAATTCACCCTCCAGTCCGAACACAACGGAATTGAAATCCGGTGGACAGCGCGCGGCGCGAAACCCTAGCTTCCGGCCGATGTTCCGCCGGCAAACCAACGTCATCGATCCCGCCTTCGAAGCCTTGCTGAAGGCTCATCAGCTGGCCGATGTCGACGGTGTCTATCGTTACAGCGCCGGCGACATCATCACCCGCAGCGGCAGCACCGAGGTGCGCCGGATCATGCTCGACTCGGAAGCGGGCGCGCGCGCGGTCTTCATCAAGAAGTATTGGATCAGCCGCCCGAGGCAGCTCTGGAGCGGCATGTTTCGCGGCACGTTGTTCGGCTGCCCGAAGGCCCGTCGCGAGTTCGAGAATCTCGCCCTGCTCCGCAGGCTGGGACTGGATGCGCCGGAGCCCATCGCGTATGGCGAGGAACGCAAGGCCGGCTGGCTCGTTCGCTCGTATCTCATCAGCGATGGAGTGCCCGAACCGACCCCGCTTCACGAATACATCCGCGATCTCCTGGCGGTTCTCCCCGGGGATGTCCGCGTTCAGACGCGTCGCGCGTTGATCGAGCGGCTCGCCGCCTGCACGCGCCGGCTGCACGAAGCGCATTTCATTCACCACGACTATTTCTGGCGAAACATCCTGCTCTCCCACGGCGGCCTGGATCGCTTCTACCTGATTGACGCGCACAAGGGCCGTGCCCGCCATCTCCCGGCGGGCTCGCCCGCGCGCGCCTGCGATCTCGCGGCGCTGGATGCGCCTGCGCCCCGGTTCTTTCGCCGCACCGAGCGCCTGCGGTTCTTTCTCCTCTATCGGGGCCACCGCCGCCTGGATGCCGGCGACAAGGCGCTCATCCGCCGCACCCTTCAACTCGCCGGGCCGATGCGCGAACGTCAACTCATCCGCGTCATGGGGCGCGGGCGGAAACCACGATCCTGAGCCGGCACCGCCCGGCGAAGTTTCCTTTCCGACCGCCCCGGACTCGGCTACACCCTCCGCCAATGCTGCTCATTGCCGGGCGTCATCAGCCAACGTTTGCCGCGCTGGGGTTGAAATCCTTCGACTCCATCGCCGCCGCCTTTGGCCCGAAACAACGCCCGGCCAGAACCAGCGTGTTCGTCGAGCGCACGGAACTGGGCGGACCCGCACCGACGCCTGTTTTCTACAAGCAATACTTCTATCAGCCGTCGTCGTTCGGCTTTCTGGGCCGTCCGTCGAAGGCGCGCTGCGAATTCAACAACTACGGCGTCTTCGAGACGTTGGACATCCGCTGCGCCGAACGAATCGCCTGCGGCGAAGAGCGCGACAAGCTCGGCCGCCTGCGCAGCGCGTTCATCATCACGCGCGCCATCCCGGAAGCCGTCGGGCTGATCGATTTCATGTCGCGACGCGCCTCCACCCATCCGGCTGCATCGGACGTTCGCCGCCGGCGGGCGGCGTTGCGACAGCTGGCCGCGATGACCCGCGCCATCCACGACGCCGGCTTTTATCACCACGATCTGGTGTGGAGAAACATCCTGGTAAACGCCGATGCCGGCGGCGGGCCGCAGGTCTGGTGGATCGATTGCCCGCGCGGGCAGTTCGACCGCTGGTCGCCGTGGCGCCGCCGTCGTCAGCTGAAGGATCTCGCGTCGCTGGACAAGTGCGGCTCGCAATACTGCTCGCGCACCGAACGGCTCGACTTCATCCAATCGTATCTCGACAAGAGAACGATGGATGCCGCGGCGCGGGCCCTCGCCCGAGACGTGACGCGTTACCGCCGCGAACGCTGGCCGGAGGATTGGCATGGCCGCTGAGAATCTGGATCAAGGCCGCATCGAAGCCGCGCCCGGGTTTGCGACGCTGCTTCACGCGAACCAGCTCGAAACGTTCGGCTCGGTGATGGCGCTGGAGGGCGGTCGCGTGGCGCGTGATTTCCCCGGCCGCCGTACGGTGCGCCTCGAACTCAAGGCTGCGGGAGCTCCACCGCAGGCGGTTTACCTCAAGCGTTACGACGCCAGCTACCTTTCCCGTCTCGGCCGGTGCCTGCGCTGGATCGGCTGGCCGGGGTACGCCGATGAGGCGCGACAGGAATGGGAGGCGTTGCATCGCGTGGGCGCGCTCGGCATTCGCACCGCGACGCCGGTTGCCGTGGGCCAGGAACGCGCGGGCGGCCTCGTGCGCCGGAGCTTTTTGATCACGGCGGAAATTCCCGGCGCGGTCGAAGGTCACGCGTGGATGGCGCAGCTGCCGGCACGCGCGCGCCGCGAGTTTCTCCAGCGCGTGGCCGCCATCGCGCGGCGTTTGCACGGCGCGGGTTTCGTCCACAAGGATTTTTACATCGGCCACATCCTCATCGCGCCGGTGAACGGATCGCCCGAGCTCTTCCTCATCGATTTGCAGCGCGTCGTGAAGCCCGCGCTGCTTTGGCGGCGCTGGCTGCTGAAGGATCTCGGCGCGATGGCGTATTCGACGCTCAACGCCCGCGCCAGCTCGACGATGTTGATGCGGGCCTTCCTCGATTATTCCAACGTCACGACGCTCGGCCCGGCGGAGAAGGCAATCGCCCGCGCCGCCCTCCGGCGCGTCGCCTGGCTGCGCACGCGCACGCCCAAGCACGGCTGAAGCTTCCGCCGTGCCCTTGAGGCTGTGTCCAGAGCCCGTGGCCCACAGCCCGGACCGCGACCGGTCCCCAGTCGCAGCGGGTGAAGCGCACCGGCATCGTGGAAATCTGCACCGATCGCCGCCCGGGCCACTCGCAAACGGCGGCACCGTTCAGGGCGTGTTGCCCAAAGCGGAGCGCGCCCGTCCCGGGCGCAGAAACAGGAGAACGAATGACAGATTCACTGGATTTCAAAGCGCTTTGGTGCCCGAACATTGCTGCGCCCGAGGACGGGCGCACTCCGGCTCTTTTGCTTGCCGGCATCATGCGGAGTATGCGACGAGTGGCGTCATGAATCTGCTGCTGCGCTGCGCCCTGCTCCTCGCGTGCTTGATTTCGCCCGCCCACGCCGCGCCCGTTCCGCTTCCAAACGTCGTCCTCATCTTCTGCGATGACATGGCCTACGCCGATGTCGGGCCGTTTGGCGCCAGGGGCTACCAGACGCCGAATCTCGACCGGCTCGCGCGCCAGGGCGTGAAGTTCACGGATTTCTATGCCGCCCAGCCCGTCTGCTCCGCGTCGCGCGCGGCATTGATGACCGGCTGCTACCCCAACCGCGTCGGCATCAAGGGCGCGCTCGGACCGCAGTCGAAGATCGGCATCAGCTCGAACGAGGTCACCATCGCCGAGATGCTGAAGGAACGCGGCTACGCGACGGCGATCTACGGCAAGTGGCATCTCGGCCATCGCCCGGAATTTCTTCCGCCACGCCACGGGTTCGACGACTACTTCGGCCTGCCATACTCGAACGACATGTGGCCGAACCATCCCACGGCGGGAACCAATTATCCGAAACTCCCGCTCATCCGCGGCGAGCAAACCATCGAGCTGATGCCGGACCAAACCCACCTCACGACGTGGTACACCGAGCACGCGGTGGATTTCATCGAGCGCAACAAGCAGCGGCCGTTCTTCCTTTACCTCCCGCACAACATGCCGCATGTGCCGCTCTTCGTTTCGGACAAGTTCGCCGGCAAGACGAAGCGCGGCCTGTTCGGGGATGTGATCGCGGAGATTGATTGGTCGGTGGGCCAGATCCTCGACACGCTGAAGAAGAATCATCTCGAAGAAAACACGCTCGTCCTCTTCACCTCGGACAACGGCCCGTGGCTTGTGTACGGCGATCACGCCGGCTCCGCGAAACCGCTGCGCGAAGGCAAGGCGACGGTGTTCGATGGCGGGGTGCGCGTCCCCTTCATTGCGCGCTGGCCGGGGAAGATTCCGGCGGGCACCGTCTGCCGCCAGCCGGCGATGACGATCGATGTCCTGCCCACGCTCGCGCGCCTGTCCGGGGCGCGGCTGCCGTCGCATCCCATCGACGGCCTCGACATCTGGCCGCTGCTCTCCGGCGTGAAGAAGGCGACGTCACC
>JBDHQG010000288.1:0-5974 GCA_039806925.1 Limisphaerales bacterium | reverse complement strand
GGCGAAGATCGCCGACGCGTATCCCGAAGAGGCGCGGGTCTGGATCAAATGGTCGCAGGCCATCAGCGCGGGCATGGAAAAGTGCATGAAACCGCCGCGCAAGGCCAAGGACCACTGGGACAAGAAAAAGTCCGACGACAAGAAGTAACCGTCGTCGCCCTCTGACCCAGAACTGACACGGCCAACTCCAAACCCACCCGGCCGGGAACCCCAAAAGTTCCCGGCCGGACTTTTTTTACGGAGGGGAGGTTTGCCGATCAGGTCGATCTCCAGATTGCAACTGGCTCACGCTTTGGTCTAAATCCCTCCATGAAAGCCAAACCTCTTCCCGCAACACCGGCGTTGTTTCACATCAACCGCCGGCAATTCTTTCAAACCGCCGCGGCTGCGACCGCCCTGGCCGCGCTTCCCTCGTGGGGAGCGGACGCGCTGGACTTGGTGAACGGCAAGCCGAAACGGGTCGGGCTGATCGGTGCGGGCTGGTACGGCAAGAGCGACTTGTGGCGTCTGGTGCAGGTGGCTCCGGTCGAGATCGTTTCCATTTGTGATCCTGACAGGAAGATGCTGGCCGGGGCGGTGGAGATTGCGCAGCAGCGGCTGAAATCAAAGAAAGCTCCGCGGACCTACACAGATTACCGGGAGATGCTCCGCGAGCGGGATCTCGACCTCGTGCTGATTGGTTCGCCGGATCACTGGCACGCCCTGCATTGCATCGCGGCGCTGGAGGCGGGCGCGGATGTCTACTGCCAGAAGCCGATCAGCCGCGATGTGCGCGAGGGCGAGGCCATGCTGGATGCCGCGCGAAAATACAAACGCGTGGTTCAGATCGGCACGCAACGGAAGAGCACGCCGCATTTGATCGATGTGAAGAAGCAGGTCGTCGAGGCCGGACTGCTTGGCAAGGTCGGGCACGTTGACATGTGCTGTTACTTTCACATGCGCGCGAATGGGAATCCTCCGGTCGAACCCGTGCCGGCGCATCTTGATTACGAAATGTGGACCGGACCGGCGCCGCTGCGTCCGTACGACGGGCTGCCGCATCTGCGGTGGTGGCGGACGTTCATGGAGTATGGCAACGGAATCGTCGGCGACATGTGCGTCCACATGTTCGATACCGCCCGGTGGATGCTCAACCTCGGCTGGCCAAAGCGCATCACGTCCAGCGGCGGCATCTTCGTGCAGAAGGACGGGAAGTCGAACATCAGTGACACGCAGAGCGCCGTCTTCGAATACGACAACTTCAACTGCAACTGGCAGCATCGCACCTGGGGTTCGTCCCCCGATCCGGATTATCCGTGGGCGCTCTTCATCTACGGCGAAAAGGGGACGCTCAAGGCCAGCACCATGCGCGCGGATTTCATCCCGCACGACAAAAACGCGAAGCCGCTGCACTTCGAGTGCTTCTATGAACGGGAGAAGTATCCGGAGGATGTCACCGAGAAGGACATCGAGTTGAACGCCGCGCCGGCGACGCGCCGGCACATGCTGGATTTCCTCGCCGCAGTGGCGAAGCGCAGCCGTCCGGTCGCCGACATCGAGGAGGGGCACATCTCGACCGCGAGCTGCATCCTGGCGAACCTCGCCATGGAACTGGGCCGTGAAGTGGTGTATGACCCGAAGTCGCGGAAGGTGTTGAACGACCGCGAAGCGACCAGGCGCCTGATGAAGCCTTATCGCAAGCCGTGGCGGCATCCCGCGGCTTAAGCGCTGGCGTTCAGAAAAACGGATGCTCCACGATGGAGCGCTTGGGTGGAATGAAGGGTGTCGTTGTGCCCGCACCAGCGCGGAGCAGAACACAGCTTCCAGACTGAAGCTGCCGGTCAGGGTGCCTCGGACTTCAACGAAACGATCCACTGCATGAAAAGCTTCGTGGCCTCGGTGTCCGGGCGGATGGTGCCGAGTGGTGGCATCTGGCCGGGGATGCGCAGCGCGGTGCGCGTGACGAGCACGGAGCGCGAAGGTGCGCCGGGCGCGACGATGCGCGCGTCCTTGAGGTTGAGCGTGCCGTGCTGCGGGATTTGATCGATGAGCTTTGTGTTCTTGAGCGACGTGCCGGCGGCGAGGTCCATCGCGGAATTGCCGCCGCCTTCGTGGACGTGGCAATGGGCGCAGTTCACGGCGAGATAGCTGCGGACACGCGTTTCGAGCGGCGCATTCGTGTCGCCGAGCGAGGGGAAGCGCGGTGCGGTGTCGAGCTTGTTGGAAATCCAGGATGCGCTGCGAGCGAAGTCTTGCTTGGCGAGTTTCGCGATTTGATTCACGGCTGGCTCGTCGTCAGCGGGGCGATTCAACTGTCGTGTGTTCAGCGACAGCGCGAAGTTTGCGGCGCGCGAATGGCAAACGAGACAGTCTGAGCGGCTGGGCACGAGCCACGAGCGCGGGCCTTCGGGAAGGTTCACCGTCGTGCGCATTCCTTTTGCAGGCACGAGCTCGGCGTCGGTCTGCGCGTCGTTCCAAACGTAGGTGTAGGCGGTCCAGTCATTGTCGCGCTTCAGAAGCAGGCGCGTCTCGGTGCGACGCGGTCCCGCGCTGGTGTCGAGCGCGAGCGTTTGCACGAGCACAAGGCCGTTGTCGGTGCCCCACTGGCCGCCTTCGGAGGGATGCAGCTTCGCGTCGGAAGGTGCGGCGATCCAATGCTTGCCCTTCGCACCGTCGTGCCAGCCGGGATGGTTGATCTCGTAGCTCACGACGCCGGGCGCGGGCTTCTCGGTCGCCACGTCGGCGAAGAGCCCGGTCTCGCTGAGCTTGCGCGCGAAGGGTTGGGCATTCGGCGGCTGGACGTAGGGCGCGAGCCGATAGATGCCGCCGTTGTAGTCCGCAATCAGGACTTCGCCGTCCGGGTCGAAGCCGAAGCCCACGATCATCAGCGGCGTGTCGGAGAGTTCCTTGTGCCAGATGACCTTGGTGCCGTCGTGCCGCATCGCGTGGATGCGGCCGGTGGAATAATCACCGTAGATGTAGGCGCCGTTGAGTTCAGGGAACGCGCGTCCGCGATAGACCACGCCGCCGGTGAGCGAACGATACTCGCCGTGATCATGCTCAATGGTCGGCAGCGTGAAGGGCGACGGGCCTTTGAGCCGTTCCTTGAACATCGGGCGGCTGCCTTCGTAGGCGCTCCAGCCGTAATTCTCGCCGCGCCCGAGCAGGTGCGCGTACTCGCGCAGGTCCTGGCCGTTCTCCCCCACCCAGATTTGTCCGCTCTGCAAATCGCTCGTGATGCGCCACGGATTGCGCAGGCCGTAAGCCCAAATCTCCGGACGCGCATTCGTGAGCGCGACGAACGGATTGTCCGCCGGCACGATGTAAGTTTTTCCCTCGGGCGCGCCATCGACATCGATGCGGAGCACCTTGCCGCGCATCGAGGACAAATCCTGGCCCACATTGTCACGGTCCATCGCGGACGTGCCGTCGCCGGACGTGACGTAAAGCATGCCGTCCTTGCCGAACGCGCAATCGCCGCCGTTGTGGCCGTTGCCCGGCCATTCGATCACCGTGACCAGTGAGTCGGGCAGGATGCGTTTCAGATCCTCGCTGAAGGTGTAGCGGTGAATCTTCGTGTGCTTGCCCTTGCCCTGGCTCGGTCCGTTCACGCCGAAATAGATGAACCGGTTCTTCGCGAAGTTCGGATGAAACGTGAGGCTGTAAACGTGATCCTTCAGCTCCAGCAACACTTCGGCCTCGCTCACGTCCGGCTTCGCCTCGAAACGCCGCAGCACACCGCGCAACGTGTCGTAGCCGTAGTTCTCCAGATACAGCACGCGATTCGCGCCCGGTTCGCGCATCACGGCGATGGGATTCTTCGGCTTGAGGTTCGGATACGCCGGCACGGCGATGAACGGCGGCGGCGTCTCGGGCGTTCCGACGAGGCGGGTGTTCGTCCAGCCCGTGCGTGCCGGTGAAGAGTCAGCGGCGTGAACGACGAAGGGCAGGGCAAGGGTGGAACACCCAAGCGTAATCAAGGCGAGAAGTCGATTCATGGATCTGATTTGTTTCACCGCGGTGCCCTTACAGTCTTACTCACCTTCGACACGCCGCTCTCGTTGAACGCCTCGATGGCGAAGCTGTAGGGCTGGTCGTTGTTCAGGGCGCGGAGTTCGAGGGTGGGACGCTGGTCGGCGAAGACTTGGTAGCATTGGTAAAGCTTGTCGCCCTTCTCCGTGGTCAGGCCCCAGAGGATGTTGTAGCCGACGGCATCGGGCACGTCTTCCCAACTGAGGAACGCGTTGCGCGGATCGTTGCCGTCGCGGCGGACTTGCAAGTTCGCCGGCGTGCGCGGGGCTTCGCCGCCGCCGTGGCCGAACACGCGCAGGTCGCTGATGGCGAGATTCGGCGAGGCGACATAGACGTGTTCGTATTTGATGTAGCGCGCGGTGACGGGTTGCTTGAGTTCAAGGTAGGCGTTGGGGCGGTCGCGCTTTTCGCTCGTGAGGTCGGCGATGGTGGTCCAGGTCGCGCCGTCGGTGGAGGCGTGGAGTTTGAACTGCGTATAGACGTTCGCCCAGTTCGAGTAGATGCCGGACTTGTAGTCGGTGAAGTTCACCTGCACGGCGCGGACATCGCAGGCGCGGCCGAGATCGACGGTGAGCCATTCGCCGGGCTTGTTGGAGCCGGCGACCCAGAAGCTGCGGATGTTTTCGTCGGTGACATTCGCGGCGGCGAAGACATCGCGCCACGATGACGACGTGACGGGTTTGCGATAGGAGAGGAGCATCCAGCCGGTGAAGAGTTCCTCGGCGCGTCTCCATTTCTTGGTCGGCAGGTAGTGCGGCAGATCGCCGAAGCGCGTCGTCGCGTGCATCAAGCCTTCGTCGTCGAAGGCGGTTGGGAACATCGCGATGCGGCGCTCGAAATCGAAGTTCACCGCTAGCCAGGGCGTGCCGGTGTTCCAATAGTTGCCGTGGTTATCCTGAAAGGTGTTCCCGTGACCCGCGCCGGTGACAAAGCCGCCGGGCTTGTAGGAGACGGGATTGTTCGGCGCGTAAGTGAATGGCCCGAGCGGTCCATCGCCGACGTAGGCGCCGTTCGCATAGACGTTGTACTCGGTGCCGGGCGCGCCGTATTGGAGATAGTATTTGCCGCGATGCTTGGTCATCCACGCGCCTTCCATGAAGGGCGTGATGGGGCTGGTGTGATTCGGGCCGAAGCGTTCCCAGCCGTGGCGTTCGGGCTGAAGCTTGAAGAGCTCGGCGGAATTCCCGACGTAGGTGAGCTTGTTGGCGAAATCGAGTTCGATGCCATAGAGCGGATACAGGTTCGACGAGCCGAAATACATGAACCAGCGCCGCGTGTCCTCGTCGTAAAAGATCGCCGGGTCCCACGGCCCTTGCGCGCCCGGGACCTGTGGGAGCAGGGGATTGAAGTGTTCGAGGCGGCCGGTCTCCGGCGCGTCTGAAACCCAGATGGGTCGCTGGCCGAAGGTGGATTGAAAGAGGTAGAGCCTTCCGCCGACTGACAAGGCCGCCGGCGCGCACATGTCTTCCTTCGGCCATTCGTGGGGCGAGACGTCTGGCTTGATGAAGCGCCAGTTCACCAAATCCTTCGAGTGCCACCAGCCGCCGGAGATGGTCACGAACAGGAAGTATTCGCCCTTGTGGTTGACGATGACCGGGTCCGCGCCCGAGCGGAACGAGATGCCGCGAGTTCGTTGCTCGAAGTTGTATTTGTAATCGATGTCGATGGGGTTGCACCAGGTCTTCTGGCCGGCGAGCTGGGCGTGGGCTACGGTCGGGTTGAGGAAGGTGGCGAATGCCGTTCCAGCGAGGAGGACTGCGGCGCGCATGGCGAGAGATTTCATGAGCGAAAGACTGACGATGGTGTCGACGGCTGAGCGTAAGCATGGCTCGACATCCTGCGCAAGTGCCGTTGCTGCAATTGTTGAGGCTCCATGATCCGAATTAGCGCTTTACACCGCAAAGCCCCATTTTGCACACTTCCCGGCAATGTCACTGACAGTGAATGAAGGGAACCGGTTGAG
>JBDHQG010000287.1:0-5981 GCA_039806925.1 Limisphaerales bacterium | reverse complement strand
TTGAGAAGCGGCCGATGATTTTGCGGCGGTCGAAATCCTCCGCCACTTCAAAAAACGTCTGCAAGGGAACGCCGGCTTCCCTGGCGCGTGCCTCCCAAAGGTTCGGCGCCAGCTCGTCGATCTCAAACTCACGCTTCAACGCCTCGAGAATCCGCCATTCGAGATCATTGAGCGTCGCCGTGGTCACTTCCGTGGCCTCCGCCGGCACGTCCGCCTTGCTGCCGGGCTCCAGGCCACGACGCCGGATGTGCCCGACACCGAGCGCAAAAAGGCGCTTCGCCGGCAGCAGCACGAATTTTTCGGCTCCGGTGCGGCTGGCGAGAAATTCACAATGACGCTTCAACGAGTAACCCTGCGGCACCTTGAGCGTCGTCCACAGCTTGTAGGTGGAACCTTGCGTCGCGACATCCGTGGACCGGGTGACCACATGCCCGCTGAACGGATCCTGCTGGAACATCCAGTCGAACGCGGCGTTGAGCTTCGCTTCCGGCACCTGCCAGGCGACGAGAGCGCCCTGGGCTAGATTCGTGGCAAGGAGAGTTTGTCGCACGCGACGGATGTTTCCGGCGCGCAGCATGGCTTGAATGCGTTCGATGATGACCGGCACCTCCACTCCAGACAGCCGCGAGATCTCGCCCAACGGATCGCGCTGGAAACCTTGGATGCGATCTTCCGAGACTTCGAGAATCTTGGCGTTGATCGGATCAGTGAACTCAACCGGGACAGTAATCGAACTCATAATGATGGCGGAAGGCTACCAGCAGTTCCTTGGAGGGCGAATCCATTTTTGCCACAAAGAATGCCATGATTGTTGCCCGATGAAAATGGCGATCGGGATGGCGTCATTCGGTGCCCGGTTGCTTCTGGGCCGCCGAAGCCCTAGCCTCATCTCGACATTCGTGAAACCACTGACCTCATACACCTGCAAGCTCACCGATGAGCAGGCCGCCGCGCTTCAAACGCATCTCAAGGAAAGCAGCTTCAAGCCGCGCGAGGTTCCCTACGCCCGGTTCGCCGGCGAGAAGGACAAGCTCAACGTCGTCTTCTACGAAAGCGGCAAACTCGTGGTGCAGGGAAAAGGCACGCAGGAATTCATCGAGTTCGTGCTGGAGCCGGAGATTCTCAAGCAGGCGAAGCTGGGCTACGAGGCGGTGCTGAATCCCGAACTGATGCTGCCGCGCTTCGGCGTGGACGAATCCGGCAAGGGCGATTTCTTCGGGCCGTTGTGCATCGCGGGCGTCTACGTGAACGAACCGGTCATCAACGCGTGGAAGGACGCCGGCATCAAGGATTCAAAAAACATCGGCAGCGACAAACGCATCGCCGAACTCGCGGAAGTCATCCGCGAAACGCCCGGCTGCGTGACCAGCGTCGTGCCGGTGGGCAACGAAGCCTACAACCGGCTCTACGGCTCCATGCGCAGCGTGAACACGTTGCTCGCGTGGGGCCATGCGCGCGTCATCGAGAACCTGATGGGCCAGCGACATCGCATGAATCCCCTGCCCGTCCGCGCCATCAGCGATCAATTCGCATCGAGCAAGGACACCGTCGCCAAGGCGCTGATGAGCATGGGACGCGAGATCGAACTCGTGCAGCGCCACAAGGCGGAAGAGGATCTCGCCGTCGCCGCCGCCTCCATTCTCGCGCGGCACGAGTTTGTTTCGCGGCTCGGAAAACTGGAGCAGCAGTTCGCGATGAAACTTCCAAAGGGCGCGTCCGCCGCCGTGGATGCCGCCGCGAAGGAATTCATCGCGAAGCACGGCGTGGAGAACCTGCCAAAGGTCGCGAAGATGCACTTCCGCACCGCGCTGCGCGCGCAGGGACTGCCCGAGCCGCCGAAGACGGAATGGCGAAAGCGTTGAGGCGGAACAATCCAGTTCAACCACAGATGAACACGAATGAACCCAGCGCAGCATTGCCGCAATCCCGCGGACCGCGACCGGTCCCCGGTCGCAGCGGGTGGTGCGCACCGGCATCGTAGAAGTTTGCCATCCCTGCGGTCCGGGCGACGTGCTGCGAGCCGGGACGTCTCGCGCTCCGCAATCCTTCTCCCCGGCGCTCCGTGGCCAAATTGAAGATTGAAAACACGCGTCGCACTCGCCAGATTGGCGCCATGACGAAATCTGTGTTCAAAGGCCCCGTTTACGTCGTGCGCGATAACATCGACACGGACCAGATCATCCCCGCCCAATACCTGAACCTCATTCCGACCATCCCCGACGAATACGAAAAACTCGGCAGCTTCGCCATGTGCGGGCTCCCGGAATCGCTTTACGCCACGCGCTTCGTCAAGCAGGGCGCGGTGGACACGGATTACCCGATCATTCTCGGCGGACGCAATTTCGGCTGCGGCAGCTCCCGCGAGCACGCGCCCATCGCGATTGGCTCCGCCGGCTGCAAGATCGTCCTCGCCGAAGGGTTCGCGCGCATCTTCTTCCGCAACTGCGTCGCCACCGGCGAAGTTTACCCCTGCGAGCTGACCGAGCGCCTGTGCGACACGCTCAAGACCGGCGATGTCGTCACCGTCGATCTCGACAAGGCCACCGTGACCGTCGAGGCGACGGGCAAGGTTTACTCCTTCAAGCCGCTCGGTGAAGTGCGTCCGGTAGTCGATGCCGGCGGCCTCTTCAACTTCGCGCGCCAGAGCGGCATGATTCCCGCGCAAGCCTAAATGTCCCTCGCTGACCTCCGGCGCGAATACAAGCTCGGCAACCTCGACGAGGCGGACCTCCGGCCTGATCCGTTGCAGCAGTTTGACGACTGGTTTCGCCAGGCTGTCGATGCGCGCGGCGGCAGCAGCCGTTTGCGCGCCTTCGGCATCGGCATCTACAAGGCGTTTCAATCGCTCTTCGGCGGGAAACCCCACGACCCAAACGCGATCTCGCTCGCCACGGCGGACAAGGACAGGCGGCCTTCCGTGCGAACCGTCCTGCTGAAAGGCGCGGACCCGCGCGGCTTCATCTTCTTCACGAACTATGAGAGCCGCAAAGGGCGCGAGTTGACCGAGAACCCATACGCCGCGCTCGTCCTCCACTGGGGCGATCTGGAGCGCCAGGTCTGCGTGCGCGGCATGGTGACCAAGCTGCCCAAGGCGGAATCGGAGGCTTACTTCAAGAGTCGTCCGCGCGGCTCGCGGCTCGCCGCCTGGGTCTCGAAGCAGAGCACGGTCGTTCCCAGCCGCGAGTTCCTGGAGAAGTCGATGGCCGCCGTTGCCGCAAAATATCCTGCGGACGTTCCAATGCCGGAGTATTGGGGCGGTTTCCTGATCGCTCCCACCGAGATCGAATTCTGGCAGGGCCGCCCCAGCCGGCTGCACGATCGCCTGCTCTACACCCGGCAGCCGGACGGCTCGTGGAAGATTGAGCGACTTTCCCCCTAAACATCATCGTGGCCACCAACCTTCCCTTCAGCGACCGCGTTCTGAAGATCGTTGACGCCGTCGTGCGCCAGAACTCCCGCGAAAAACCCGCGGACGGACTCCTGCGTGCCGAGCTGAAACGTCAGCGCGAACTGTCGCCGGAGACGGCTCGCGATGTCGCTCGCGCCGTGTTCACGATCTTCCGCTGGCGAGGTTGGATTGATCCGACAAGTCCGATGCGCGAACAACTTGTAGAAGCGCTGGCGCTCCAGAAGCGTCTCGAAAATTCGCCCGCGAGTTTCACCGATGAGGAATTGCTGGCGCACGCCGTGCCCGGATGGATTCACGACGCGATGGAAACTTCCGCGGCATGGGCGCGCGGACTGCAATCCGAGCCGCGGCTCTGGCTGCGCGCCCGTCGCGGCTCTGGCGAGCAGGTTTCGTTTGCGCTGGGCGACTGCCGGGTTCCGCCGCAAAAGGCGCTCGCCGACTGCATCGAGTATCAAGGCTCGCAGGATTTGTTTCGCACCCCTGGCTTTCACGCAGGCGACTTTGAACTTCAGGACATCAGCTCGCAAATCGTCGGCCTGGTCTGCGCCCCGAAGCCCGGTGAAACCTGGTGGGACGCCTGTGCGGGCGAAGGCGGCAAGATGCTGCACCTGTCCGACCTGATGCAGAACAAGGGGCTCATCTGGGCCAGTGACCGCGCGGACTGGCGGCTCAAGAGACTCAAGCTCCGCGCCGGTCGCAGCAAGGCTTTCAATTATCGCAGCGTGCTCTGGGATGGCGGCGCGAAACCTCCGACGAAAACCATGTTCGACGGCGTGCTGATTGATGCGCCATGCAGCGGCGTCGGGACGTGGCAACGGAATCCTCACGCACGCTGGACGACGACCGCGGACGATGTGACCGAGCTTGCCGCCGTGCAGAAACAGATGCTTCAGACTGCCGCGGGTTCCGTGAAGCCCGGCGGGCGGCTCCTCTATTCCGTCTGCACGCTCACGCGGGCCGAGACGAGCGAAGTGGCGGAAACATTCCACGCATCGCATCCCGGCTTCATCCCTGAACCGATCTCCAACCCGCTCACCGGCCACACCACCGCGAGCAACCAGCTCTGGCTCCGGCCTTCCGACGGCGGGAACGGGATGTTTATCGCCGCGTGGCGTCGGGAAAAGAAAACTGGCCGCCAGGAAACAAAACAAACCTGACGGCCAGCGGGGAGTCGCGGACGGAGTGGTCCGCAGACAAAAACTCAACAATCAGTTGGAGCGGATGAAATCATCGAACTCCATCGCCGTGCTCTCATCGAAACGCCCGTTCGGGCCGGCGGAACGAATCAGCACGCTCGTGTCGGAAAAATAGATGCGCAGCGGGTTCCCCCACGGATCGGTGTATTCGCCCTTGGCGTTCACCTCGAGCTTGCGGCCGACGAGCACGGTCACCTTCTTCTCGTTCTGCCCCTGCAGCGCGCGGGCGATGTCCGCATTGCCGCCCCGCGGATACGAGCCGACAAACTCCTTGTACTTCTGCAGGCCGTCGAACAGGCTCTCCACATCGCTGCTCAACCGCGCGTTGCGCGCCTTGGCCTGGACGGTGGTCACGGCCCTCACGGCCCAACCGGCCGCAATGACCAGCGCGATGACGCCCACGACCAGTAAAAACTTTTTCATATGGAATAGAATCGACCATGCCGGACCGAATCTTTAGGCGTCGAGTCTGTCGCCCGAATCATTCCAGCCGGCACCGTTTGTCCGTGTCCGGTTTCAGGACATTCCACCGTTGAAACAGCGCCGGACCCGGACATGTGGAACCAGCCTTGCCCGCGATTTGAAATCGCAGGGCGACTGAGATCGATGTCTTCCCCAACGGGTCTGTTTGCCACAGAGTGAACTTGACGATCCACATCTCGATCTCCCGTAGCCATGATACGATTTTTTCATTGGCACCAGAAGCAGCGGTGCCATGAACTCATGGCATCGGCTGTCCAAACCGGGTTTTCCTCACGTCACGAACCACCAACGCATCGGCATCCCAGCCATCCGTATCGCTTCTTCGCAGATTTTTGAATGCCCCTGGCGTCCAACTTCGTCCACATTACTGCCCAAGCCCGATGAAAATGCCGCTCAATCTCCGTGACGAGTTTCTGGACCGCTGGTCGCGACGCCGTTTCCTCATGCGCAACGCGATGGGCGTCGGCGGCGTGGCGCTGGCGTGGATGTTGCGCCAGGAGAATTTGCTGGCGACTCCGCCGGCCATTCCGCGCGGGCCGCAGTCGTTCGACATGAAGGAGAAGATCACGCCCGTTCGTCCACAAGCGCGCGCGATGATCTCGCTCTTCATGCACGGCGGGCCGAGTCACATCGATCTCTTCGATCCCAAGGCGGAACTCACGAAGCGTAGCGGCCAGGATTACGCGGGCGAAATCACCTTCAGCTTCGTGGATCGCGCGAGCAAGAAGCTCTTTGGCAGTCCGTGGAAATTCCAGAGGCACGGCCAGAGCGGCGTCGAGGTGTCCGAGTTGCTCCCGCACTTCGCGAGCATCGTGGATGACGTGACGGTGATCCGCTCGATGCACACGGACATCAACGGGCACGAGCCGTCGATCTGGTTCATGAACACGGGC
>JBDHQG010000286.1:0-6012 GCA_039806925.1 Limisphaerales bacterium | reverse complement strand
TTCCCGCCGGGCCGCGTCATAGGCCGAGCTGACGGCGAGATGCGGCGTGCCGGCCTGATGATACCAGAGCGCGAACTGGGACAGGTCCTGCCCGGACGCGTCCTCGAAGGCTTTCAGGAAAAGGTCTTCACGCAAGGCGCCGCTGATGCAACCGCTCCAGAGCGTCGGGTCTTGCTGCATCACGTCCGGCACGTCCTCGTCGCTCACGATGTCGGAGATGACAGCGCGTCCGCCTTTGCGGAGCACGCGGAAGATCTCCTGGAACAACTGCCGTTTGTCCTGTGGTTCGACCAGATTGAGCACGCAGTTGGAAACGACAACATCGACCGACTCCGTTTCGACCAGCGGATGTTTCACGCGCAAATCCGCCGCCAGTTCCTGCGCGCGCAGGAAGCTGTTGGCGTTGGCGATGGGATTCTTTTTCAACTCGGCATCGAGGATTTCAAGATCGATTCCGAGATCCTGAATGCGTCCCTTGCGAAACTCGACGTTCGCGAAACCCAGACGTTCGGCGACGATGGGCGCATTGCGGCGGGCGACCTCGAGCATGTCGTCCGTCATGTCCACACCGATGACGCGGCCCTTCGCGCCGACGACCTGTGCGGCGATGAAACAGATTTTTCCCGTGCCACTGCCGAGATCGAGCACGGTCTCGCCAGACTTCACATAGCGCGATGGATCGCCGCAGCCGTAATCCTTTTCGATGACCTCCTGCGGGATGATCTTGAGCAGGTCTTTGTTGTATTCCACCGGGCAGCAAAGCGTGGCTTCCGGCGCTTTGGCGGCGGCGGCGTAGCGTTGCTTGGTGGCTGCTTCGGGGCGCACTTGGGTTTGTGAAGGCATAGGTTGTTTTGCGAATGTCGGTGAATAGGTTAGAGCAGCTTGAGCAGATCGAGCTGGCTGGCGCCTTTGCTGGCGACGACGTAGGTTTTTCCGCCGCGACTCCAGCTCGCCGTGGCGACTTCACCTACTTGTTGAAACTGAGGGGCATCACCCGGCGCGTCGTTAAATGCGCCACCATCGATCACCAGTAGATGACCCACCTGACGGTTTTCGAGTTCGAAGCAGATGAGCGACACCTTGCGTCCCTTCCACTCCAGCAATCGGCAACCGAGGCTCGGTTTTCCGTCGAGGCCGGCAGGAAGCACCAGACCCTCATGGGAATCCTTTTGCGAAAGCCAGTGACGAATCTCGGCAACATCCCGTGTCATCAGATCCAGGCGGTCCAGATGCAATCCGGCAAACTGCGCCATCTCGGAGCGATATTGGGTAAAGCTACCGCCAGAGGTCCGAAGCCAGACTAGCGAGAGCGAAATCAGGAGAGCCAGTGCTGCTGCGATGGCGTACACCCAGTTCCTGCGTCGCCGGTTGAACTCCGGCCGGACGATTTTCGATTGCGCCAGCAGTTGGGCTTTCAAGTTATCTGGCGGCTCGATTGTGGAACGGACCTTCGCACTGATCCGCGAGTCCATGGCCTGTTCGTGGGCGAACCACCGGGCGAGTTCAGGATCGCGCCGCGCCTGTTCCAACGCCTCACTGAAGACTGGATCGCTGGCGTCCTGTCCACCCGGACGGTAGGCGCGCAAAATGAGTTTGGCCTCTTCGTTATTCATGTGATTACGACGTTTGGTGAAATCTTCCAGCAACGGGTCCGGCACCCTGCAATTTGCCTGAGCGGCTGAAACGCCTGCTCAACGATTCGCGGAGAATGTCTTTGGCGCGTGACAGCCGCGACATGACGGTGCCAATGGGGACGTTCAAAATCTCCGCGATCTCCTCGTACGACTGGTCGTTCATGTAGAACAGCGTCAACGGCACGCGATAGTGTTCTTCGAGTCCGAGCAACTCCTCGCGGACAACATCCTTTTCAAGGACGTCCACCTGCTCGGGCGAGATGGGAGGCAATTCACTCTCGACACTGCAAATCTCGAGATGCGGCAGTCTCTCCCGACGTGCCCGCCAGCCGAGAAACACGCGATAGAGCGTGGTAAAGAGCCAGGACTTGACCTTGGACGGATCGCGCAGTTGCCCGCCTTTCGTGAGCAAGCGGGAGTAGGTTTCCTGCGTCAACTCGCAGGCATCGTCGGCATTGCCAGCCAGGCTGTAACCAAAGGCGTAGAGCGACTGGTAGTAGCTCGTGACTGCCTTTTCGTATTCCGCTTCGTTCACAGAGATAGGAAACTTGACCGATCTTCTTTATTCCCCTTTTTCCCGAGTCGCTAGAATTGCCTTACATCTACTTACTGGCGGATGACGAGACTTGGAGAGGAATCGTGGTATTCAGCGTACTAACTTGCGCGATCGTTGACGATCATCGAGCCACGTCGAAGGAATCGTGTGCTTTTGCTAAAGCGGCGGCTTCGGCAATCATTGCTTCAAACACCGCCAGAGAACGCGCACCGATGAATCGGCGACGAACATTGCCACGGGCGTCCACAATTACCGTCGTTGGAAGTTCGCCTCCGTTGTAGCGCCCGCCCGCCTCGTTTTTCTCGTCCAACAACACCGGATAGTTGATTCCCCTGGCCTTGACCGTTCGCGCTACTTTCTCCCGCACGCGTTTCAGCGCGGCGGCCGTCGCTTCATGGTCATCGTGATGGCCGTTACTGTGACCTTGCTCTTCAACGGCGGCATGGCCCCCAATATGACCGTGGGCATCGGGCACGTAGTCCAGCGAAACCCCAAGGACGACCAGGGACTGGCTGTTCTGCTTCTGTAGCGCGATCAATTCCGGCATCTCGCTTACACACGCCGTACACCAGGTGGTCCAGAAATTGATCAGAACCACCTTTCCCTGGAAATCCGAAAGCCGGACCTTGTCACCGTTCAACGAGCGGAGCTCGAAATCACTGGCCGGAAGAACTGTCGCAGAGGCGGTTTCCGGAATTGAAACGGCAACTGGCGGATAATCCCCTTTGTGTTCCAGCCACCACGCTTTGGCCCGTACGGCTCCAGCCTTGGCCTTCTCGCGACTTCCTTCACGAAACTCCTTCAGTCCTGTCTTCTCGTTCTCGACCGCCGCCGTTTCGACCAGTTTGACTCCGAACTTTTCGCCGCTCCATTTCTCCAACAGCTTCAGACCCATCGCGACCACAAACGGATCTGGATCATCCAGCAGTGGCATCACCAACGGCGCACCAATGGCCGCATCCGCCGTCTTGAGGTGGTTCAGACCCAGAAGACGAATCTGCGGATCGCAGTCCCGCAACTGCGCCCCCGCCAGTGCTGGAAGCGCCGGATGACGCTTGGCCTGCAGGGCGCTCAACGCCGACTCGCGAACACTGAGATCGGGGTCCATCGCGGCGCTCAACATCATCGATTCGAGATCGGTATCGAAAATCTTCGTCCGTGGCCACAGTCGGGCCGCGAGGCGCACTGCCACCTGGCGATGGACGATTTTCTGGGATCTCCACGAGGCCAGGATTGCCGTGGCGGAATCAGGCGAATCTTCGATCATTTCCTCGACCAGTTCCGGTGAGGGAGATTCGTTGGCGAGCACCGAGCGATCCGTCAGCGATTTCCTGAGTCCAACAGCGAGGACAAGAGCAGCGGCACCAATGCTGGAAATCACCAGCAATCTCCATTTGCGAACTTGCGCCGATTCGGCGCGGGGCGAGCAGGCTGAGTGGCAACCGTGGTTGTTATGGCACTTTGATTCGGAAGAATTCATGAGGCTGTGTGGATATGGGGATCATCACATTGAACCGGCCCGGCGCCGTATTCGAGACGGACAGTGGAGTCTCCATCCAATCATCGAGCACCGAGAATGTCGTTCGCCTTTCGATGCGATGGACGGATGCCGGGAGTGGCGAGGTGAACTCCAGGAACACCGAAGCGGGATCGCTCGTCAAACCAGTGACTCTGATTTCAGGTGGCGTGAAACTGCCGAAGTCTTCATCGCCGGCAAACCAGTTGGTCGTGCGCGTCGCGGCGAGGTTGATGGCGCGGAGAGTCCGACCAGCCGCCGGCACGGGGACGAAGGCGGTTCCGCCCGGCCAGAGTCCGACGGAGGAGGCCAGCGCGCTTCGTCCGATGTTCGCAGCGGGGCCGTACTTCATTCCGGTAATGATCGAGGCCGCCGAAAGAAAATTCGCATCACGATACAGCCAGATGTCGCTGTCGGTGGGGTTAAGGCCCGAGACCACGAAAACCTTCGACTCGCCTGGCCCGAAAGTGGTGTTGGCCGGGATCGATGTGAAATAATTGAAGCGATGGCATAACGGCAGGCTCGACGCCGTGGTGAACGCCGTTGCCCCCGCGTGAGTGACTTCGACTCGCCCGGATGACGGATCAACTTCAGTGATCCGTAAGTCGGACAGTTCTGCACGCAGGCCGACGGCCCAAAGCATCCCAACCGCCGCCGCCATCGCTTCAAATCGTTTTGTTTTCAACACGAGAATCCTCATGGTTTTGTCCAGACTGCTGTCTGCGGATAGAAAGCCTGCCACGCAAACCAATAGGCCATGACGTGAGGTTGAGATTGACCGCGCGTCTCATTGGTCACCGTGGCGTGTTGAGTGTCGGGACGGTAGGCGACCACAATCTCCTCGCCGCCCACCCGGTCCTTGATCGTTTGACTGATCGTAAGCTTCTCCAGCGCCTCCCGTGGATACGCCTTGGCCTCGCCATTGATGACGACTCCGAGAATCCACGCTTTGTTTTTGAGGTCCGTCCGATGCTGCGGGACCGGGAACATCGTCTCGGAGTTGGTCTCGTAAACTCGGTAAGGCGAGCTGGTGTAATCGCGGAGATGTCCCGTGTTGGTTGACAGCGTCAGGCTGCCTCCACCCTTTGCCCACCACATCTGCCACGTCATTACCTCGCTGGGAATCCAGGTAAGAGGCGTGTCCAGCATCTTGCCTGCGACTGCTTTAATACCTAGTTGCGACCATAGGCTCTCCGTCTGCCGATCATACATCAGCACGTCGCTCTGGTACAACAATCCCGACACGCCGAAGCTCAGCGTCCTGTCGCCGACTCGCCGGTCGAAAACCATCGCCGTCCCGCACAGCGGGCAATACGTCACCGCGACCGGTTGGCTGCCGACAACGTCATTCACGATCTCATGCCATAAGAGAATCCGCAGTGGATAAGCCCGATGTTCAGTCCCGATTGAAACCGTCACCACAAGGTCTGTTGGAGACATGAAATCGACTTTCTCCGTGGGGACCATCACCGGATGATCAATCGCGGGAATGCCATCCTTTCCCGGTCCTCCCGATCGAATTTCCTCCTTCGGAATGGTGGCATTGGAAACATCAAAGCCCTGGATCAGATCGCTAGGCTGCGCGCCGCAACCCACCACCGCGACGGCCAGCAGAAGCATCACGCCCCTCGCTGGCGCGCGCAGCTTCGACGGTACGATCGATGTCCAATCGCGATAGCGGCACGGGCTTTTTGAAGGCGAATTTTTCATGGGCGTAAACAAATGTCGGCGATTAGTAGGTGTTGGCGGTTTCCAGCAGTAGTTCACGGATCGTGACCTCGAAGGTTGATCCGGTGTCGTCGCCATCCGCGCTGATCCAGATCGCACAAACGTCCACCGGCGGGTCAAAGGTCTTTACGAAGTTGAACCCGCCGTCAGCCGCCGGGGTGGCCACGACTTCCTCATGCAGGATGTCGCTGTTTGGATGCCGGCGAGTTCGACCAATGATCGAGGAATCGATTCCGAGATTGAGGAAGTGGACTTCCGAAACGCCACCGCCCTCGGGGGCCATCGCAAAGAGTTCCTTGATCCATGCTGGAGCGCGCCGGCGCTCCCACAACGTCAGACTGGTCTTTCCAGTCAGGACCAGTCCGATTCGCAGCGCGTAGTCGTCGTGGCCTCTCGTTCCTTGCTTCTCGGCGCTCGTCTGAACATTTCCCTCCAGCCTCCCGGATGCCTGCACGCCTCGAACCAGAACCGGTTTCGCGAGACGATGAAACAAAGGCATCGCGGATTGCCGAACGGAGATTTTCAGCCCGGAGTCCGAGAACTGAAGCGCGTGCCTTGGCCGCCCATCATAGGAAAGC
>JBDHQG010000285.1:0-6014 GCA_039806925.1 Limisphaerales bacterium | reverse complement strand
CAGGGCGAACGGGCTGTTTCTCGATGGTCACGCAGAAGGCTTGAACCGCCGCCGGCTGGAAGAACTCGGCATCACCGCCGAGTATGGCACCGACACCGCGCCGGGATATTTTTGATCGCGAAGCGTCTCCGGCATGAGCCCAAAATCATTTCTCCTTTCGATTCTCCTTCTCGGCGGTGCCATTGCGGGCTGGTATTTCACCAGACCCAGTGCCGTTGGAACGACGTTGCGCGTGCGCGAAATCGCGGCTCGTGGGCTGGCCGGGGAACTGGTGCGCTCGCAACCATCGGAAACCAGGGTGCTGATCCTTTCAAACCCCTTCACTCAACAGGCCGATGTGGCCAGAGCCATCGCCGAAATGGAGCAGGCCGGGCTGGCGGGAATCCGCGAAGGATTGGGGACGCAACTGACGGTGGGCGCGGTGGCGTTTCCCGAACTGAAAGCCGAGGCGCGACAGAATCCGGCGGCGCTGTTGACCGGGATCGAAACCACCACGCCGGTGAGCTTTCTCGTCGCGCCGGAATCCTTCGACAAAGTGATCCAGCAGCACGCCGATTGTCCCGTGGTGGTGAGCCTGATTGGCTTGCCTGGCGACTTGGCCGCCTGTGAGGCGTGGAAAGCGACGTCGCCGGTGAAGTTCGCGCTTTTGCTCCCGGACTTCCGAAGCATCACCGACAGCGCGACGGTGGCTCGGGCGGTGAAGAGCGGGAAACTCGTGGCGTTCGTGCTGCCGAAGCCTGGCGCACCGGACAACAACGTGCCCGCAGGCGGCGATTGGAAGGCGGAGTTCGAGCGACGATTCATCCTCGTGAACGCATCGAACGTGGAACAGGTGCTCCAGGAATCCAAGAATCTGTTTTAACCGGAAGATGCCGTTAGGACAGGCTTCCTGCCTGTCTGGAAATTCTCCAATGCAAGCGCCAAACGGGCTGGCCATTTGAATCTTTTTTGCACGGCCCATTGCTCGCAGGCTGGATTGGGCCGGATGCCTGACCTGCTTCCAACGACGTCGTTCCGGTCAAGCCGACCTCGCACAAACCTCGACTGGTTCCCGGTTCCATCGGTGGCGGTTTTACTTTTCCCGTTTCGGGCTTTGCGATTTTGCAGAGAAAAACGTGGGACACGCCGCTCTATGGCGTGAGGTTTCCTCCGCCTTGTACGCGCCTGATGACGGCTGGGAAGTAGAATGGCCTACGCTCCGACCTGGCGCTGGACGGCATCGCAGATCTTCTTGCTCCAGTCGTCGAGCACGGCGCGGTCGCTGCCTTCGAGCAGCAGGCGGGCTTTCGGCTCGGTGCCGGAGTAGCGCAGAAGCACGCGGCCGCCTTCGGGGTTCAGCTTCGCCTCGGCCTGCTTCACGAGGTCGAGGATGCCGTCGAGTTTTTCAAAGGGAACCTTCTCGCGAACCTTCACGTTGGTGACGAGCTGCGGGTAACGCGTCCAGCACTGGCGCAGCTTGGAGAGCTTCTCGCCGCGCGTTTTCATGATGCGCAGGACTTGCAACGCCGCGACGAGGCCGTCGCCGGTGGTGGAGTAATCGCGGAAGATGAGGTGGCCGCTCTGTTCGCCGCCGAGGTTGAAGTTTCCCTTGAGCATCTCGTCGATGACGTTCTTGTCGCCGACGGCGGTGCGGATGACCTTCGCGCCCGCCTTCTTGAGCGCCGCATCGACGCCGGCGTTGCTCATGACGGTGGACACGAGCGTGTTGTTGAGCAGCGTGCCTTGCGCGAGCATTTCGAGCGCGGCGATGACCATGATGTCGTCGCCGTCGATCAGCACGCCCTTCTCGTCGCAGAGTTGGACGCGGTCGGCGTCGCCATCGTGGGCGATGCCGATGTCGGCGCGAAGCTCGCGAACTTTGCCGCAGAGAAACTCCGGGTGCATGGAGCCGCAGTCCTTGTTGATGTTCGTGCCGTCGGGTTGGTTGCCATAGACGAAGACCTCGGCACCAAGCTCACGGAGAACGCAGGGCGTGGCCTTGTAGGCGGCGCCGTGTCCGCAGTCCACGACGATCCTCATGCCTTCGAGCGTGAGCGTGCGGGGGAGGGAGGATTTGGCGAACTCGATGTAGCGGCCGAGGGCGTCCTCGATGCGCACGGCCTTGCCGATGGCCTCGGCGGTGGGGCGGATGTTTTCGATCTCGCCGCTGAAAACGAGCTGTTCGATCTGCGCTTCAATCGGGTCGTCGAGCTTGTAGCCGTCGGCGCGGAAGAATTTGATGCCGTTGTCGGCGTAAGGATTGTGGGAGGCGGTGATGACGATGCCGGCGTCGGCGCGCAGGCTGCGGGTGACGTAGGCGACGCCGGGCGTGGGCAGCGGTCCGATGAAGAAGACGTCAACGCCCATCGAGAGGATGCCGGAGGAAATAGCGTTCTCGAGCATGTAGCCGGAGAGGCGGGTGTCCTTGCCGATGACGATGCGGTGCCGGCCGCGGCTGCGGGATTCGGCGTTCAAATCCTTGAAGACGTGGGCGGCGGCGCGGCCGAGCTTGAGGGCGGTCTCGGCGGTGACGGGCTCGATGTTGGCGGTGCCGCGGACGCCGTCGGTGCCGAAGATGCGCTTGGCCGGGAGGACGGGATTCGGTTTGTTTTCCTTCATACGATTTCTTCCTGGGAAATTTGTCACGGGGTGGCGGCCGGCTTGATGGAGGCGGTCAACGGGGTGACCAGGGCCACGGTGGCGCCGGACGGCACATGGGCGTGGACCGGCAGTTCGCCGGAGGTCTGGTTCCGGTCGTGCAAACGCACGTAGACATGCACGTCTTGATCGGACATTTCCTGAATCAGTAAAGCCGGGCCGCGCACGGTGATGCTGGCCTGGTTGGGGCTGGAGACCATGGCGACGTGCTCCGCGCTGTCGGTCAGCAACAGGATGGGGCGGTTGACGAAGGTGCGGGTGGCCTCGCCGCCGGTGGTGCCGAGGTTGGCCTTCACGGTCAGCCAGATGAGCGAGGCCAGCACCAGCGAGAGCAGCTTGAGCCAGAAGTGATGGGCGAAGATGGAGCGCAGGGGCATTGGTTCAGACCTCCGGTCCAGCGGGTTTGGCGGGGGGATCGACGGCTTTCTCGGCGGCGGCCAGGGCGCTGCTCCGGGCGCGAATCCAGTCGATCAGGGTTTTTGGTTTCGCCGGCGCCACGAGGATCGAGCTGAGGAAGGCGCGCAGGTTTTCGAACGAGATGCCCCGGGTCAGCTGGCCCTTGCAGGCGTAGGAGACGGCGCCGGTTTCCTCGGACACGATGACGACGACGGCGTCGGATTCCTCGCTCAAACCGATGGCGGCGCGATGGCGCGTGCCGAGGGATTTGTTCAAGTCCTGCCGCCGCGTGAGCGGAAAAATGCACGCGGCGTGGGTGATGCGGTCGCCCTTGATGAGCACGCCGCCGTCGTGGATGGCGTTGTTCGGGAAGAAAATCGTTTCAAGCATTTCCGGCGTGGCGACGCAGTCAACGGGCACGCCGGATTCCACCATGTCATGCAGCGGCGTGTTCATCTCGATGGCGATCAATGCGCCGATGCGAACCTCGGAGAGCCGTTCGGCCGTTTGGATGATCACCTCGATGTTTTCGCGCTGCTCGTGGACGTTGCCGAAGACTTCAAGGTTTCCGACCTGCGCGAGCATGCGGCGGATTTCCGGCTGGAAGATGACGAGGATGGCGACGACGAAAAACGTCGTGATGCTGCCCAGCAGCCAGCGCAGGACGGTGAGATCAAGCAGCGCCGTGATCAGCGAGAACGTCAGCATGATCGCGAGGAAGCCGGTGACGATGGCGGCGCCGCGCGTCCCGCGGACGAAGGTGAACACGTAGTAGATGGCCACCGCCAGCAGCAGGATCTCGAGCGCCGGGCGCCAGACGATTTGCAGGAAATCGAGCATCAGGATCGATCCTTCGGCGGGCCGGGCGGCGCGGTTTGTTTCAGTGCGTCCATTGTGTTGCGCTGAGTTTCTATCGGACTAAATCGATTTTATTCCACGTCACTTCTTCGTGAGGTGATGGCCTCGGTCAACCGCAGCGCCTGGCGCGTGGCGGCGACATCATGCGTGCGGATGATCCCGACGCCGTTCTGCGCGGCCCAGCAGGCGCAGGCGAGCGAGCCGCCGAGACGGTCAGCGGAATCGGGGTCGCCAGAGACCTTGGGAAGGAACGATTTCCTCGACACGCCGAGCAACAGCGGTCGGTGCAATCTTGTAAAACCCCGGAGGCGGGCGAGCAACTGCAAATTATGCTCGACCGTTTTTCCAAAGCCGATGCCGACATCGAGCGCGACCTGTTCCGCCGCCACCCCGGCCTCGGCCAGTCGCTGCAGGCGGTCGGCGAAGAACTCCGCGACTTCGCCCGCGACGTCCCGATACGCCGGCGCGGCCTGCATGGTCTGCGGCGTGCCCTGCATGTGCATGGCGATGTAGCCGGCCTGTTTCCCGGCGACCTCGCGCCACATGGCGTCATCCGCGCGATTGGCCGCGACGTCGTTCACGATGCTGGCGCCGATCTCCAGGGCGGCGCGGGCGACGGCGGGTTTCATGGTGTCGATGGAGAGCGGAATTTTCACCTGCGCCGCCAACGCCTGGATGACGGGAAGCACGCGGCGCTGTTCCTCGTCTTCGCCGACCGGGACGGCGTTGGGCCGCGTGGATTCGCCGCCGATGTCGAGGATGTCCGCGCCTTGCCGGATCAATTCGAGCGCGTGCTGGATGGCGTTGGCGGGATCGAGGAACTTCCCGCCATCCGAGAACGAATCCGGCGTGACGTTCACAATCCCCATGACGAGGGCGGGGCGGGGGAAGGTGAAGGCGAATTGCCGCGCGCGAAAAATCATGCGGAAGTCGGGGCGGGATGGCGGATGGCGGCTTGAACCGCCTCGACCAGTCTGCGGGCGATGGCGCTGATGAGTTCGTCCGGAACCCCGAGTTGCGGATGCGCGGTCTGGCTCAGCAGATGGCACTGGTCGTTGACGTAGTCGATGACGATGAACTCGCCATCTTCCGTCTGCGCGATCTCGCTGGAGAAGAAGCTCATTCCCGTCAGGCCGGCGATGGAGCGGATGATTTCTTCGAGCCGGTCCAGCCCGAGTTCCGCGCGTTCGGCGTCGTTCACGAGGCGATACTGATCGGTGAAACAATTCCACCAGCTCATCCACACGGAGCCGAAGACGAAATAGACGCGGAAGTAAACGGGGGAGCCGTTGAGCTGGCGCGGCACGATGCGCCGCTGGAAGAGGTAGTTCGCATCCGGCCACGCGGCGATGGAACGCTCGATGTCCGCCTCGCTGGCCGCGTCCATCACCAGCCCCTTGCGGCCGTAGCCCATCGCGGGCTTGATGACGAACGGCGTGCCCAGCGCCTCGCGTTGCCCGGGCGAAAGCTGCCATCCCGCCGGACGCTCGCGCGGCACGACCGCCGTCCACGGAACGTGAATGCCGGCGCCGACGAGCCGGGGATGCAGGCGCGACTTGTCGAACGATTCACGCGCCCGTTCCGGCGGATCGATGACCTGGGTGTTCTTCGCGGCGGCGAGATTGATGAGACGGTGAAAGATGTCGTCCGGCTGGTGATGCTCGGAGTGCATGTTGAGCAGCACGCGCGGCCAGATTTTGCCGCTCTTCAAATGCTCGTAAAAGAGATCCACCCAGGCGGGTTCGATGAGGAAAAAGTTCAAACGCGCCTCGGCGCAAAGACGCTGGATGTGGTGGATGAAGAAGTCATCCGTGTCCAGCTTGTGCGTCATCGCGAGGTCGTAGATCCGTGTCACGCGATGACTTTGGGAAGCGAGCGCGGGGTGTCAATGAAAGTTGTCGAAGGTGACGGGTGATTCGTGATGCGTGGAACCGGAGTCGCGCGAATCGCGGCTTACTCGATCCGCAGCGCTTCCTCCAGCCGTTCGATCAGGGGAAGCTGCGCGGGCTTCAGCTTTCGTTTCGCTTCCAACACGGGGAAGAATTCCGCGCGGTCCACTTCGGGAAATTCCCGCGTGCGTCCCGAGCCGGGCGGCCATTCGAGGGTGAAAGTGTTGCTTTGGA
>JBDHQG010000284.1:0-6027 GCA_039806925.1 Limisphaerales bacterium | reverse complement strand
CTGGCGCATTTCGCCTTGAGTGCGCGGCATCCGGCCCGTGCCGCACTCGGCCAGCTCCTTGAAGTGCGCGGCGCGTTCGTTGTCCGACTTGGGCGAGAGTCGTTGGTCGAGGAATTCGAGATAGGTGACACCGGAGGCGAACAGTCCGCCATCGGCGTAGAGCACGCGGAACAAGTGCCGCCACTCGACAACCGTCGGGTCGGACGCCTCGAAAATGATCTTCGGGCCAAGCTTGAACACCCGCCTTGATAGATGGCCTCGCGGCCTTCGTGGGAGTAGCGGCGCGGTTCCGGCCCGTGATATTCGTCGGCGGGAATCAGCGGGTGGCAGTCCATCGCCGCGCGGATCGGCCCGGAAAAGTGTCCGCCGCAGTTGGTGAACAATCGGCCTTCGTGGGTGAAGACTTTCACCTTGGGAAACGTGTCCGCACAATAGGCGGCTTGGATGTCGCCTTCGGGCACGCGCCAAAGACCGGAGGAGAAGCGCCGCCAGTGGGTGACGATGCGCGACGGGAGCGGTGCGATTTCAGCGGAAGTCAATGCGATCAAGTTCATGGCCTGCAATTCAAAGTTTGATTTCACTCGCGCAGCGAAACAGTGGTGCGCGTGAAAGCATAGAAGCAGGCCCCTTGGCGAAGGCGGGAAACTCAACGCAGGAACGGAAGCGGCGAGCGTGTGTCGAGCCGACCCGTAGATGCTTGAATTTCCCGCCTTCGCCATACAATGGCCTGCCCACTTCACGCGCATACGGACGCCACGCGGCCCTGCCGTCTAGGCCAACGGGTGGATGACTCACTGGTGAGAGCGATCTGTCACGGGTGGTTCAATGCGGAAATTGAAATGCCTCAATGTTCAACATCGCGCGGATGCCCAGTGAAGATCGGAAGGACGGTCGGTGCCGGTGGACGGCGCGGCGGGCGGGAATGGGTGCTTCCCGGCCCGCGCGTGACGGGAGGCGGCACGGGCCGCAGGATGAACTTCAACCGTCGCGGCGCGTGCGGTGGAGTGGCGGAGCGAAATGAGCGAGCGCCACTCGCCCGCACGGGCCAGCGCGGGAAGGCGGGTCGTCCGGCAAGGAGATCGTCAGCGAAGCCGGAGCTGGCCGATGGCGTAACCAGCGGCGAATGTCGCGATCAAAAGAAGGATGACGAGCACCCAATGGCTGCGCCATGGGCGGGCTTGCAAGTCGGCGCAGAGTTGGGTGAGCCGTTTGGTGACGCGCTCGAACTCCGTCGTGGCGTCCTTCCACTTTTCCGCGCCGCCTTCCATCTCGCTGCGGATGCGTTGCGTGACTTTCTCGGATTCACTGAGATGGCCGCGCATTTCGGCGACGGTCTTCGCCGTGTTCGTGGCGTGGTCGGCCACGATAATTCTCAACTCACCCGTTTTGGCCGACGCGGTTTGTTCGTAGGCTTTGACGAGCGCCGTGACCTGCTGGCGTTGCTCGGCCAGTTTTAGTTCAAGGAGCTTCTGTGCTTCGTTGACCGCGAGCGGCACGGTCGCCGCCGCGCGCCATTGCGCCCGTGTGAGCAACACCAGTTGCACGGGAAACGAGTTTTCCTGTCCATTGCACCAGTCGGCCAGCAGCTTGCGCAGTTGTTTGGCTTCGGCGGGCGGAGCGCCTTCGCACAACGCATCGAAATCGGTGTCGTCCATGATCACTCTCCAAAGTTGAGGCCGGGTTGAGCATCCGATGCAGAAGATTCCGCGACGGCGGCAGGCTTGCTGTCGGGAATGAGTTCCGTCGGCAGCAGCAGATCGGCGATGGCGTCGTATTGGCGGAACATCTTCTGCATGGCCCATTGCACTTCGCCCGCCAGCAATCGTTCCAAGTGTCCGGCTTCGATCTGCGAGACTTCCGCGAAACTGAGCGACCGTTTTGCTTTCGCCTCAGCTTTCTCGATGGCCATGAGCGTCGTTGGTGTGAGAGGCGGCAGCGTGATCGACCTGGCTCCGAACTCGATCAACTGCGCTTCCAAGGGCGAGCCTTTGAACAGATCGCCGCGCGCCTTCGCCGGGTTGTGGACGATGACGTAATCCACCCGGTCGCCCGCGTAGAGGAACAGGCGTCCGACGTTGTTCATGCTCTCGGTTTCATCCGTGGGAAACAGGAAAAAGGTCAGACGGATGTTTTGTTCGGCGCACACGTCGAGCACTTGCAGTTCATCGAGTGCGCTGACGATGAGCGCATCCGCTTGGGCGCGGGTGTCGATGACGTGGACGGGCGCGGCGTCCTTGAGCACGCGCCGAAACAATGAGAGCAACGCGGTCTTGCTCTCCTGTTCGTTGCCGAGTTGGTAGGAGCGGACAGCTTCACGATGGCGGCTGGCGAAGGTGTGATGCCGGTCGTCGAGATCGGAGCCGTTCCATTGGACGCCGAGCCGGTCGAGCCAGGCGACGCGAAACTCGGCCTCGAAACTCTTGCCGAGATTGCCTTTGGATTGCGGGTTCAGGTGGATGCGTCGGGCGGTGTTCATACGTTGTTGGGATCGTTGAGTTGGATGCTGTCAGGTGTCGGTTGCCGGAAAGGACGTTCAGGCGGAAGGGAAGCTTGTGGAACGTTGCGGAACGGCTCGACGGGCGGCGTGATTGGCACCGGCGCTGGCGCACGCTCCCAATGCGGGCGGACCGAGAGTTTCAGGTAGCGCCGGTAAAACTGATGCACCCCTTGAAAGGTGATGGCGCAACCCTTCTCGGCGTGGAGAGCCTCGGCGATCTCCTTCCACGTCCTGCGCCGCCGTCGCTGCTCGCGGATGAAATCCACAAACGGTTCCAACCGGCTGTGAAACGCGCGCCCGCCGCCAGCTTTAACCCGCTTGGCCGTCTGCGCGTTTCCGTTTGCTTCTGTATCCATCGCACCCCAGCCTACCGCTCGGGCGCGAGATCCGGTTAGCCAGCAGTGGGCGGGTTAAGCGGAATGGTGCCGGAGTTTTACCGGGTTGGAACTGGGGACCGTTGATGCGCGTTGAAATTCGTCAACGCGGGTCAACGACGTAAACGCACTTCAGTCTGAGGTGTCAGTTTGCGGGTAAAAACAGCCAGGGTTTGCGGGTAAAAACAGCCAGGGTTTGCGGGTGAAAACCAGCCACCTTTGAGGTGAAGCGTTGTCCTTGATCTCCCATTGTGTGAACACGGTCAGCTATTCCCTCAACGCGCGCTCGTTCTCCGGGTGCGTGAGCTTCTGCCACACCGCGCGGACGCCCACGGAGTCATTTCTGTGATGTGTTAAGCGCCGCAGTGCCGTCATAGGAAGTGCCGTTTTCTTGCCGAACTGCCGTCTGGGTTTTGAGTTGGATTATGATCTTAGTGCGGACGAAGTGCCGTCAGCGCCGTCATCCCTTTTCCTTCACCCCTTGGTCAACCGAGTCCCGCCGTGAAGCGCCGTCAAAAAGCTCGACGGTGACACCGGTCTTCGGGCAACCAAGCAGGATGTTCCACCGGCCTTTTCATTTTGTGCGCGATGAGTCGGCGCTCAAGGACGCGCTTTTTCCCTCAAGGCGCAGCGCTGTCCACGCTGCGAGCGCGTCGAGACGCTGAACCGGCACAGTTTCCTGCGCGGCAATGATCCCGCCCGGGCCGGGGCGCAGTGGGTGCGGGGCCAGCGGGTGTTTTGTTCCAATCGCGGGCGGCGGGGCGGTTGTGGGAAAACTTTTTCGCTCCTGCTGGCGGAGGTGTTGCCGCGTCACACCCTGACGGCGTCGCTGGTGTGGCCGTGGCTCGTGGAGTTGCTGGCGGGGCTTTCGCTCAAGGCGGCGGCGGAGAAGCGGCGTCTGCCCTTTGCGCTGGAGTCGGTGTATCGGCTCGGGCGCAGGTTGCGCGCACGGCTGGATGACTGGCGCGCGCGGTTGTGCCGGGAACAGCCGCCGCCGGCCAGCTCGCAGACCGATCCATTGCTGCACTCGGTCGAGCATCTCCAGGCGGTGTTCACCGCGGAGGGTTGTCCACCGGCGGCTTTCCAGCTTCGTTTTCAGCATCCGTTGCTGGGTTAGTCCTGGCGGACGGTCATCGAGGGTGCGGCGTTTTTTCCCCAATTGCGGCGACGGTGTTTTTCCGGCGGCGGGTTCCCGGCGGGCGACAACGCGACAATACCCTGCGGCCATCGCATCGCGTTGCGGCAGCTTGTGCGGCGTGAAGCCAAAACCACTCCGTCACGGGTGCGCGCGCCGGACGGGCCACTTGAAAATCCACTCATGCGAAATCCCACTGCCTATCTGAAGATGCGCGTGCTCGGGGCCATCGACATGGCCCAGGGCAACTCCATCACCGCCCGCATCAAGGCCGTCAGCCAGATGTCCTTCACGGACGAGGACGGCCAGCCGCGCCAGTTCACCTGGCGCACCATCCAGACGTGGTATTCGCGCTACCAGAAACACGGCGTCACCGTCATGGAGAACAAGGCCCGCTCGGACAAGGGCCGGGTTCGCAAGGTGGTCCTCGAAGACGTGGCGGAGGCGATCCGCAAAGTCCTGCCCAAAGTGCATGGCAAAACGCCGACGCGCGCCACCCTCTACCGGCTGTGCCTCAAGGAGGGCTTGCTGACCCGTTCGCAGATCGCGCCCAACACCTTCCGGCGCGTGGTCAAGCATTACGAACTGCTCAAGCCCGACCCCGATTGCGAAAACAAAGTGCGCCTGGCCTTCGCCAAGGCGCACGCCAACGAGATGTGGCAGGCCGACACGCTCTACGGGCCGCATGTGCAGCACCACGGTTCGCCGGTGCAGACTCGGCTCATCGCCTTCATCGATGATGCGTCGCGTGTCTGCTGTCATGGCCAGTTCTTCCTCGCGGAGAATGTGGACACGCTCATCGAGGCGCTGCGCGCGGCCTTCTACAAGCGCGGCGTTCCTCAATCGCTCTATGTGGACAACGGATCGATCTACTCGTCCAAAGAGATCGTACAGATTTGTGCCCGCGTCGGCTGTCTGCTCCATCACACGCCGGTGCGCGACGGCGCGGCCAAGGGAAAGATCGAACGGTTTTTTCGCACGGTCAGGGATCAGTTCTTCTCGCGTCAACTGGACTTGAGTTCGCTCGAAGCGCTCAACCGCCAGTTCACGCAGTGGGCCGAGGAACAGTACAACGCGCAAAAGCATTCCGTGCTCGGCATGAGCCCGCTGGACCGCTTTGCGCTGGATCGAAAATGGGTTCGCTACCTCCCGCCCAACGAGGCCAATGACGAACTCTTCTTCGTGGAGGAAGAACGCCACGTCCGCGCCGACAACACCTTCTCGTTCAAATCGCTTCGCTTTGAAGCGCCACGCCATCTGCCGGACCGCACCATCCACCTCCGCTTTCAACGTTCCAGTCCCCTGGAGCGCGTCATCGTTTATTACAAAGGCGAGCGGATGGGCCAGGCCCGTTTGCTCGCCCCCGTCGCCAACGACAGAAAACCTCTGAGCGCTCAACCCTCCACTCTCCACCAACCATGATCCGCTCCCACTTTGGTCTCCAACGCAGCCCTTTCGACGCCGAGTCGGTCACGCTCCTGACGCACCAGCAGGAAACCTTCGACATCCTCCGCGTCCACGCCCAGCAGGGCGGCCTCTGTCTGGTGCTGGGCGAACCCGGCACCGGCAAGAGCGTGCTCAAACAGGCGCTGCTCAACCACGATCCCAAACGGATGATCACCCCCGTCGTCAACCGCACCCTCCACACCTACCACAACACCCTGCGCATCCTCTGCCAGGCTTTCCAAATCGAGTTCGAGGGCCACGACCACCGCTGCGAACGGCTCCTCGTCCAGGAAGCCTACCGCATCCATCGCGCCGGCCAGATGCTCGTGCCCATTATCGACGACGCCCACCTCATGCCCGCCGAGTCCTTGCGCAAACTCCGGTTGCTCTGCGAAGACTTTCCCCGCTCGCACAACCTCGTGCTCATCGGCCAGCCGCCGCTGCTCCAATCGCTGAGCCTGACCGTCAACGAGGAGATCCGCTCCCGCGTCACCTACTCGGTCATCCTCCCGCGCCTGGCTCCGGAGGCAGTGGAGCAGTTTGTTCTCGACCAGCTCGACCGTGCCGGACTCGGT
>JBDHQG010000283.1:0-6040 GCA_039806925.1 Limisphaerales bacterium | reverse complement strand
GCCCTTGAGGCTCGCGCGGAACTTCAGATACTCCTTCACGCGCATGTCGCGGTGCAGGGGATTGTTCTCCGGCATGTAACCGATGCGCCGGCGGACTTCATCCGCCTCCGAGAAGACATCGTGTCCCGCGACGCGCACGGTGCCGCTGCTGGCCGGCATGAAGCACGAGAGCACGCGCATGATCGTGCTCTTGCCCGCGCCGTTCGGCCCGAGCAGGCCCACGATCTCGCCGGCGCCGACCTGAAACGACACGTCGGCCACCGCCGTGCGGCCCGGGTATCGCTTGGTCAGGCTCTCGACCTCGATCATCAATCCATTGTCCATGCGGCAATGGCGCATCGTAACAAGGGGCCAAAGCGAGGAGCCACCAAAAAGATGCGGGCGGGGATTTGCGGGCCGGCGGTGGGGGGAGCGTGAGGGATGGTTACGGACGCTTCTCGCGCCACTGCCGTTCCTGATCCTCCAGCTCGCGGCGTTCGGCGATGGTGATCTGGCCGAGGTATTCCTCGCGCCCGCCTTCCTCGCGCCACCAGTGCAGGAGCTCGAGCACGGTCGGATCGTCGATGAATGTGTTCGGCTCCTGGCGTTCCATGTCCTCGAAGGTGAGCATGAGATGCGCGCTGCGACGAATGAGGCTGCGCTCCTGTTCCGCGCAATGGGCGAGCCAGTGGAACTGGTGCTGTTCCCATTCCTCCTCGGGGAGGCGTCCGGCGTAGAGCGCCTGCTCCACGCCGTCGAGCTGGCGGCGCAGCAACATCTCGTCGCCGATGGGCAGCGTCACCTGATCGATCAACGCTTCGCGACGTCGCTCGATTTCGGCCAGCATTTGTGCCTTCAGATCCATCGTGTCCGGCGCAAGACCCGCGCCGCTCTCCGCATGGATCGGCGGAAACGCCCGGACCTTTAGCCGGAACGATGCGGCAGAAAGCGGGAAAGGCATCCTGCCTGTCCCGCGCTGCCAGGCGGTGGGCAATGAGAAGTGACGGTTCGCTGAGCCGAACCGTTTGATGTGCGCGCGAGTGGACTTCGGGACAGGCTGGAAACGCGGAATCCCGCGCTGCGTTGAAACGTTGAAAGAAAGTCTCGCGCCCCGGGTGGCTTTCCGCTACTGAACTCGCGCAATTCCGAACGCATGAGCACTGCATCCGCGACCCGCAACGACCGCTGGCCTCCACAGATCAAATACATCGTCGGCAACGAAGCCGCCGAGCGCTTCAGCTACTACGGGATGAAGGCGATCCTCGCCCTTTACATCACGAATGTGCTGATGCAAACGAAGGATCAGGCCACGAATATCATCCACATCTTCGGGTTCGTGAACTACTTCATGCCCGTGCTCGGCGCGTGGGTCTCCGACCGGCTGCTCGGGCGTTACAAGACGATCCTCTATATCTCGCTGGCCTACTGCGTCGGCCACGGCGTGCTGGCGCTCTCAGATTTCATTCAGACGATTGACGGAAAACTGATCTGCCTCTACTCCGGCCTCGGGTTAATCGCATTCGGGTCCGGCGGCATCAAGCCGTGCGTCTCGGCGTTCATGGGCGACCAGTTCAAATCGGACCAAGGCCACCTGATGCAGAAGGCCTATGCGGCATTCTACTTCTCCATAAACTTCGGGTCGTTCTTCTCCTTCCTCATAATTCCATGGATTCGCAAGGAATGGGGTTACAGTTGGGCCTTCGGCGTGCCCGGAATTTTCATGGCCGTGGCGACACTGGTCTTCTGGTTGGGCACGCGACACTACGTGATGGTTCCACCGGCAAACGCCTCGAACTCTGCCGGGTTCTTCAAAGTCTTCTTCTTCGCCCTCGCGAACCGGAAGCAACGTGCACCAGGCGAATCGTTCTGGGCTCCGGCCGCAAAACGCTTCAGCGCACAGGACGTGGATGCGGCCAGCTCGCTCGGCCCCATCCTCTCGATCTTCGCGCTGCTGCCCGTGTTCTGGGCACTGTTCGACCAGACGTTCTCCACCTGGGTGCTGCAGGGTGAAAAGATGGTGCCCTACAATCTCGGTACCTACGTCATCGGTCCCGAGGAGATGCTCTCGGCCAATCCGCTGCTGGTGCTGATCCTCGTGCCGGTGATGACCCTCTGGCTTTACCCGATGCTTGGAAACCTCGTGACGCCGCTCCGGCGAATGTCCTGCGGGATGTTCCTTTCCGGTCTGTCGTTCGTTGTCGTCGCCATGCTGCAACAACGCATCGATTCCGGCGTGCAAGTAAGCGTGCTCTGGCAGTTCGCGCCCTACGTCATCCTGACCATCGCCGAGGTGCTTGTTTCAACCACCGGTCTGGAATTCGCCTTCAAGGAAGCCGCCGCCACGATGAAAAGCACCATCATGGGTTTCTGGTACCTCGCCGTGGCGTTCGGAAACCTCATGGTGAGCTTCATTACCAAGCTGCTCGCCGGCTCCGGCCCCAACGCAGACGAAGCCTCGGTGAGCACCGAACGCTTCATGCTTTACGCCGGAATGACCTTTGTGGTCGCCGTCGTATTCAGCGTGATCGCCATGCGCTACAAATATCGCGGCGAGGCGAAACCGGCCTGAGCGCCCGTTCCATTCTGTAGCAGCCGCGTAAGGAGGCTGCTACTTCCAAAAGACAAAAGGCGCGAAGGAAACCTTCGCGCCCTTGTTGTTTGAAACTTTGTCGCCGGATTACACGTCCAGCTTCGTCCACGTCGCGTTCTTCTTCGAGCTTTTCACCACCGCCTCGATGAACGCCATGCCGCGCACGCCATCGTGGATGGTCGGGTAGTCGAGCGCCGCGTCGCTCTTCGCGAGCTTCTTGCCGGCCTGCACGGCGCGGATGTGGCTGGCGAAGTTCTTGTAGATGTTCGCGAACGCTTCGAGGTAACCCTCGGGATGCGCGGGCGGCGTGCGGCTCGCGCCCTTCGCGGCGTTGCCGAGATAGCCGAGGCCCGTGCGATAAATCTGCTGCGGCTGATCGAGCCACTTCAGGAACATCGTGTTCGGCGCCTTCTGATGCCATTCAAGCCCGCCAAGCTCGCCATAGACGCGGATATTCAGGTTGTTCTCTTCGCCCACGGAAATCTGCGAGCTGTGCAGCACGCCCTTCGCGCCGCCCTTGAAGCGGAGCAGCACGTTGCCGTCGTCATCGAGCTTGCGACCCTTCACGAAGGACGTGATGTCCGCCGCAAGTTCCTCGATCTGGAGACCGGTGATGTACTCCGCGAGATTCTCCGCGTGCGTGCCGATGTCGCCGATGCACCCGGCCGCGCCGCTGCGCTTCGGGTCGGTGCGCCAGGCGGCCTGCTTCTGGCCGGACGCTTCGAGGCGCGTGGCGAGCCAGCCTTGCGGATACTCGACGACGACCTTGCGAATCTTGCCGAGCTTGCCATTCGCGATGAGTTCGCGCGCTTCCTTCACCAGCGGATAGCCGGTGTAGTTGTGCGTGAGGCCGTAGAGCTGGCCGGTCTGCTTCACGATCCCGGCGAGCTTCTTGGCTTCGGCGAGATTCAACGTCGCCGGTTTGTCGCTCAGGACGTGAAAGCCGTTTTCGAGCGCCATCTTCGCCGGCGGGAAGTGCATGTGGTTCGGCGTGACGATGGCGACGAAGTCCATGCGCTCGCCCTCGGGCAGCTTCGCCTCGGCCTTGATCATCTCCTGGAACGTGCCGTAGCAGCGGTTCGCGGGAAGATAGAGATCCGCGCCGGAAGCCTTCGAGCGTTCGGGGTCGGAGGAGAACGCGCCGCAGACGAGTTCAATCTGCTGATCGATGGCCGCCGCGATGCGATGCACCGCGCCGATGAACGCGCCGCGTCCGCCGCCGACCATGCCGTAACGAATTTTTCTGCTCATAGAATGTGAAAATCAAATCGAGTTTATCCGCGATGTGACAGGGCGGTTTATACGGAAGCCGTCGAGGCCAAGTCAACGCACGACTCCGCGATCTCCAGAGCGATCCATCAAAATCCGCCCGGAGTGGCGCATCTGGAGGGCGTGTTGCCCAAACCCGCGGACCGCGACCGGTCCCCGGTCGCAGCGGGTGAAGCGCGCCGGCATCGTGGAAGTTTGCCAGCACCGCCGTCCGGGCGACGCGCTGCGAGCCGGGACGGCTCGCGCTCCGACGCCGACGTTGTGACGGCGTTTGAGCAACACGCCCTCAAGATGCGCCGGTCCCTCCGGAGGGGTAACGGAATCCGATGAAGACCGCATCGAAACTGATGCGCCAGCCTCGCCACGTTCCCCGCACCCCGGCGCCGGGATTGTTCGCACTGTTCGCCGGCGAACACTTGCAACAGTCCGGCCGGCCGAGGAGCACGGTCCATTTTGAGAAACCGGCGGTTTTGCGGGGAATATGGAGGGTTTGCAGGCTGGCACGGTCGTTGCGATAGGCGTCTCAACAACGAAACGCGCTTATGAAAACCGAAACCAACCTTCAAGCTCCCACGGCAAATCTGCTTTCCCTCATCCCCGTTGACCTTCGCGCCTGGATGTCAGCTTCTGAACTGGCCGCCGCTTCGCGTGAAGCCGCCGAGACATTTTACTGGCTCGAAGCGGACGAGGAGGACCACACGCCCTTCGGCGGCTGCGCCTGTCCGCTGCGCAAGCTCGCCGCGCTCACCTACTGCTACGCCGCCGGCACGCTCGCCGATGATTTGATCGCCCTGGAGATGGTGGAAGACCCCGCGCTGCGGAGCCTGACCGGCGACGCCGTGTTCGCGCCGGACAAGCTCCGACTCTTCCGCGCCCACAACGCCGAACTGATCAAGCTCTGCCTCGCCCGCGTGCTCGAACAGGCGTGGCGCGTCAACATCGGCGAACGCGGCGCGGGCCGGAGCTTCTTCGCCGCCGAGGCCGCCTTCCGCGTCGAACTGGCCTCGGGTACTGAATGCCCGGCGGCCATCGCAGACGCCGACGGCGCATCGGACGAGCCGGCTCCCGCGCCCGTTACGCCCGTGCCGGTGTTTCGTCCCGCCTTCGCACGGCTGGCCGCCGCCGCCGGCGTGCTGCTCGGCCTGCTCTTCTGGGCCACATACGCCCATGCGGCGGAATCACTGCCGCGGTTCACCCACGATGGTCGCATCTACACCAACGCCACCGTTCATCAGGCCAATCCGGTGGACGTGTTGATTCGTGATGAGGCCTCCGGTTTCGTGCGAATCAAACGGCAGGAGATGCCGCCTACGAGCGGCAACAAGTGGAGAAAGCCCGCGCCCGCCGTGAAGAGGCGCGGGCCGCCACCTACGCCGCGTTCCTCCGGCAGGAAAGCGATCTGCTCGCGCGCATCCAGGCGACGGAACGCCAGCTCGCCACCCTCCAGCGCCAGCTTGATGTCCTGAACGCCAGCGCGAAGGGAAAGAAAAACTCCGCCGCCCGACAGGAGGCGGATCGCCAGCGTGAAGTAAAAAGAGACTACATCGCCCATGTGGATTCGCTCCGCGCCCAGTTGGAATCGATTCGCGCCCGCCAATCCCAATGCCGCTGAAACACCTCTGTTACCAACCACAACCTCATTCCACATTCACAATATGAACTCGAACCTCGCCTCCTGCTCCGTGAACCATCCCGCAGATTCAGGCCAGCCACGGATGGAAACATCCGCGGCCTCTCTGAATCTGCAGGAGAAGCTTGGATTCTTGGTCCGCATTCGCCTCCCACATTGGACGGCGTCGCTGGCCATGCTTCTCGCCGCCGTGCTCCCTGTTCAAGCCGCCTGCGACCTCGTTCTCGCCACGAGCAACTTCGACGATTCATCGGCCGTCCTCGACGGCTGGCAGGGTATCAACAACGACGGCGGTCGCGAAATTCTCGAACGTTTGGAACACTCCGATGGCACCGGCGGCTACATCCAGATGCGCGAAGACGCTGGCGACAGCGCCACCATGCAGTTCCTCGCCCCGGCGAAATACCTCGGTGACCAACGTTTCGCCTATGGCGGACGCCTCAGCTTTCGATTGAGACAGTTCCGTACCGACCAGTTTTACTCCGGTGCCGACGTGACCTTTGAATCCGCCGGATTACGCCTTAACTATTCCTTCGGGCGTTTCCCTGGCACTGCCTGGGAGGACTTTGAAA
>JBDHQG010000282.1:0-6045 GCA_039806925.1 Limisphaerales bacterium | reverse complement strand
TGCCGCCGGTCGCGTCGGCAAACTATTTTGCCGGGGTGTTGCCCGCGATGTTCAGCGGCAACGACAGCCGGACGGCGCCCGGAGTTCCGGGCCCTGGATTCACGAGGGTGAGGCGGCCCTGGTGGACTTCCACGATCTTTTTGGCGACGCACAATCCCAGGCCCAGCCCGACCGTGCGTGTCGTAAAGAATGGCGCCGGCACTTTTTGCGCGACGTCCGCGGCGAACCCGGTTCCGTTGTCAATGATCTCGATGTGGACCCAGCCCTGGCTCGACGAGGTGTTCTCCGTGGTGGACTGGATTTGCACCTTGGCGTCCGCCGGGTTCGCCTGAATCGCGTTCAGGATCACCTCGGCGAAGGCGTGTTTCAGCGCGGCGCGATCACCCACGAGGATGATGGGCTGCTTGCCATCGTCGAAATAAAGCTTGGCCGATTTCGTGGGCTGGTATTTGTAAGCCTCCTTGTAGGCCTCGTCGACGAGCTGGGTCAGCGAAACCGCATCCTTCGTCAAGATGGAATCGCGCGCGAGATAGCGCATCTGGCTGATGAGCCGGGAAACTCGCTTGACGCCGTCGGACATCGCCAGATCCAGCGAGGCCCGGAACTCCGGATCCTTGAACTTCTCGCCCAACAATTGTTGATGGGTCGATAGCGGCACCAGCGCGTTGCCGACTTCGTGGGCCAGGCGGTCGGCCATTACCTTGATGAGGCGGAGGTTCGCCGCTTCAATCTCCAGCCGGCGGAACGCCTCCGCCTGGGTGTGGTCCTCGACGATCAACAATGCCGCGTGCGCCGATGTCGCGCCTTGACGGACGAACGGCACCACCGTGACGTGGAAAAGTTTCTGCGGCGCGTCCGCCGGCTGGTGCTTGAAGGTGGCCACGCCCGCGCCGGTCTTGATGACCTGGTAGACCTTGCTCCCCATGGCCTGCGGAATGTCGCTGAACTCCAGATCGGTGCTGCGATTGCCCGGGCGGCTGAAGAGGTGGCGCGCCGCCTTGTTCGCGTGCTGAATGACGAGGTCGCGGCTGACGACGACGCACGCGCTGCTCAGCTCGCGCAAGATGTCGCCCATCATCTCGTTGTTGCCGAGCAGCTGGTCGTGCAGCCAGATGTTCTTCACCGCCAGGCCCAGCTCCTCCAGCAAATGAAAAATCAGCTCCAGCTCGTTATTGCCGATCGGCTCGCCGGTGACGCGCCCGTCGAACACGGCGACGCCAATCAACCGCTCGCGATCGAACATCGGCACCGCCACCTGCGCCCCGAGGATCTCAAACTCCTTCTGCATTTGCGCGTCGGCGTGGACTTCGGAACCGTCCCGCCGGAGGATGCGCCCCTCGCGATGCAGATAGCCGCCAATGCCCGTTTCAAACGAAAGCTCGAAATGCTCCAAAAGCCCCTGCGACAGGCCGAGCGCGCAGGCCGTCCGCATGGAGCGCGAGGCCTCGGGCTGGCCGCCCTGGGACAGGTTCAACGTGGACTGGCGCAGGAACAGCGCCGCCCGGTTGACGCCCAGAATCTCGCGCAACTGGAGGAGGAATTTCCGGAGCAGGCCCTCGGCATTGAGCGAGTGCGTCAGCATTCCCGAAAAGTTCCGCAGCTTGGTGAGCGTTTCCTCCGAGTCACCGCTGACATTCAGGCTGGTGGTGGAGGGAGACACGTTGGCGGTGACGGAGCGGGCCGGCACCTGCGGCGCCACCGGCTGGGGCCAGAGACGTTCGATCAGCGCGCTCAGGGTGCGCGGGCGGACCGGCTTGTTGAGGACGTGGGAGACGCCATTGAGATAGGCTTCCTCCTCCCACTGCCAGTCGCGGAGGGCGGAGAAGACGATGATGGGAACGGCGGGCAGCCGGCGGCGAAGTTTTTCAATGCTCCAGATGCCCTGGACGTTGGTGAGCTCGACGTCCAGGACGCACAAGTCGACCACGCCCCGGACGAGAAGGGCATCGGCTTCCTCAATGCTGATCCGGTGGATGAGCCGGTATTTCTCCGGGTCCAGCGCGCCGCGCACGGCGTCTGCCAGGTCCGGGTGAGGGGCCAGAACTAAGAGCGTTTTCATTACTGCAAACCCGCCGTTCCATGGCAGAGAAATAGATACACTGCATCCGTGACAAAGCGGTCAAGGCACGCGCGAAATGAGTGCAGTTTTCAGCAAAACTGGCAACCTCAACTTAGCGATCCGGCGGAATTTCAGTTCCGTCCATCGTCAACATCACGCCGGCACACGTTGTCCGGCTGGAATTGAGTTGTTGAACGCCCGAAGTTATTCGAGATCGAAACCTCCTGCCATTGAGAATACCACTCGTCCCATGGTGGTAGTTCCACCGCCGCGCCACCCGCAAATCCATTATCGGGTCAGGCCACCTGCGAGCGGGCCGGAGCATGGGCCAGCCTCCGCTCCAGCCACTGCAACCGCTGGGCCACCTCGTCCGCCACCACTGCCGCATCCTCACGAATGCCGCGCAAATAATGGCTTCGGAGATTGCGCTGGTTTTCCAGGCCGATGAAAAACAATCCGGGAATGAACGCGCTTTCCATGCCGTGAAGCGGCGGAAGCCGGCGGCGATCCGGAACATCCCCAAGCAGCGAATGCAAATGTTCCAGCGTCGGGCGAAAACCCGTCGCATAGATCACCGCGGCGGGCTTGAGCCGGACGCCGTCCTTGAACAACACGGAGCCGCCCTGAAACCGGTTCACATCCGGATAAGTCTGGACCATCCCGCGGCGGATGAGCTGCCGCGCGCGTCCGCCCTCCATCGTCACTTCAAAGCCGCACGTCGCCTGACCGAGCAGGTGTATCTTGACCGCCTCGACCATCGGCAACGCCCGGAAGTACACCCACCTCATGAACGGCCCGCTGCCAAACTGGATCTTGGAGCGATGAGACAAGGCCACCTCCAATCCCGCATCGACCAGCTCCACCAATGTCTGGCCGGCGGAAAGCCGCTTGCCGACAATCAAAACCGGACCAGGACGTTCCCCGATCAACAGCCGGAGCTGGTCCGGGTCGCGGTAATCCGCGACGTGGAGCTGCGGAATCGTCGACTCCCGCGCGCCGTCGAAATTGGGGATGAAGGGCCTCGAAGAACCGCCCGTGGCATTGACGAAACATCGCCCCCGAAATTCGCCGCCGTCGCTTTTCAGGACAAATGTGCCATCACGATCTTTGGACACCGTCGTGACCCGCACGCCCGTCTTGATCGGGAGCCCCTGTTGCGCCGCGTAATCCTGGAGGTAACTGGAATACTCCGAACGGCTCATCTCATAATTCCCGGGCCGCCGGGATGCGGGCGTCCCCGGAAGGCAATTCGACTTCCATGGACTGACCAGCTTCAGGTTCGTCGGCATCCGGCGCCAGGATTCACCCGCCACCTCACCGCGCTCCAGAATCTGAAAACTCACGCCTCGTTTTCGCAGCTCGTACCCCACCGAAAGCCCCGCCGGACCAGCGCCAAGAATCAGCACGTCCACCACCGTGGCGAGGCCCGCAACGGCGGCTTCGGTGGCAGCGTTTGTGTGGGACAACGGCATCGACAGCTCAAACCACGAAACATGTCCGGTCGAAAGCCGACTTCATTTCAGTGGGTTTCATGGAAGAATGTAGGGTAAACCCTTGGAAAAGTCACCGATCAATAACGGCCCCCGTTCCCGCTGTACTATGCAATTCTCAAGCCCCTCTGCCGCATGACGTACAACCGTCGCAGCGATTTGCACCACCCTGAAAACAATGATGGCTCCTCGCTGTTTTCGGTGAATGGCGCGGAGCGGTCGTCTGGCCTCGCGGAGCGAGGCATTGAAGGTAGCCGTGGACTTCAGTCCACGGATCGGAGGGGCGGGAGGGTTCCGTCGCGGAGCGACGATTGAGAAGGAAATTCGATGGGATGGGCCGTCAAGCGTCGCTCCGCGACACGGCGGCGTGATGGGCCAGACCGTGGGCTCAAGCCCACGGCTACCCTCACACCGTCGCTCCGCGACTCGGAAGCGCGTCCAGACAAACGATTCGTCCACCGAAAACAGCGGGGAACCACAATGATTTTCCCCTCGCCTTCATACAACAGTCTCCCCGTTCCGCTCCACGGTTCAGCGAGCCGCAGTGAAATTCTGCCACAGCAACCGGAAGGTGATGGCGATGGCCACGACAACAAACACGGGCCGAACGAGCCCGGTACCCTTCCGAATCACCACCCGCGAGCCAAGCCGGGCACCGAGCAATTGCCCGAGCCCCATCGAAACGCCCGCGAAGAGATGGCAATGCCCGCCGATCAAGAAAACAAGCAACGACGCGACATTGCTGGTGAAGTTCATCAGCTTCGTGTGCGCGGTCGCGCGCGTGAGGTTGAAGCCAAGCCCCAGCACAAACGCCATCGCCCAGAACGTTCCGGTGCCGGGACCAAAGAACCCGTCGTAGAATCCGAGTCCCAGCCCGCAGAGCACGAAGAACACTTCGGGAGAAAGACGCGCGCGTGAATCGGCATCACCCAGCCGGGGCTGGAAGATGATGTACACCGCGATGGCAATGAGCAGCCAGGGAATCACCGCCCGCAGGACGGAAGAGGGAAGGTAACTGACGAGAAGGGTTCCGGCCGTCGCCCCAAGGAACGTGCAAAACACGCCCCTCCGCGAGGCCGGCCAGTCGATCATTCCGGCGCGCCCGAAGTGCCACGCCGCGCTTCCGGAACCGAACGTGGCCTGAAGCTTGTTCGTGCCAAGGGCGAGCTCCGGACGAAGCCCGATGTTCAACAGCACCGGAATGGTAATCAACCCGCCGCCGCCCGCGATGGAATCGACAAATCCCGCAGCCAGTCCCGTGAGAAACAGCAGCGGGTAGAGCCAGAGGTCGAGTGGAGAAAAGTCCATCGTGTTTCACCCGGCCGCGCGAGAGACAACACGGGCGCCTCTCGACACTTTTTCCGGCCCGCGGCCTTCAGTCCGTTTCGACATCCGTCCGGCCAATAACAGGGTTGCCATCTTCATTGCAGATCAATAATTTCGCCGGCTCTTATGGTCAGACTGGTTTTGTTCGACATCGACGGCACGTTGATTCTCAGCGGTGGTGCCGGTGAAAAAGCCTTCGGCATCGTGTGCGCGGAGGAGTTTGGCGTTCCCAACGGCACAGCCAACTTGAACTTTGCCGGCCGCACCGACACGTCGATCATCCGCGAGTTCTTCAGCCAGTTCCGGATCGCGCCGTCGCACGAAAACATCCGCCGGTTCCTCGACCGCTATGTGTTCCACCTCGACCATCTGCTCGGCCAGCTGCGGGGAACCGTCCTGCCCGGCGTCCACGCCATGTTGCGCAATCTCGAAGCGCTCGCGGAACAACCGACGCTGGGCCTTTTGACCGGCAACATCCGTCTCGGCGCGCAAATCAAGCTGACGCATTATCATCTCTGGTCCTGCTTCCAGACCGGCGCGTTCGCGGACGATCATGAGGAACGGAATCAAATCGCCGTTGTCGCGCGCGACCGGGGCAGCAAGCTGTTCGGGCGCAAACTCGACGGATCAGAGATCCTCGTCATCGGCGACACGCCCCGCGATGTGGAATGCGCAAACGCCATCGGCGCGCGCTCCATCGCGGTTGCCACCGGGAAGTTTTCGCGCGAAGAACTGCTCCGCGAAAAGGCAACTTGGACCGTGGAGTCCCTCGTCGACGTGTCCGTTCGCGAAGTCTGCGCTTAATGTGAATGCGGCCGGCCCGTGCCGCACATGCCGCAGGACCTGGGCTGCCCCGTGCAGGTTCCAGCCGGCGCCGGCTGCGCGCCTGTCGATGACGCGAAGGTCGAGAATTTCTTTTCCAGTTTCGATGAACCGCATTTCGGGCACTTGGTTCCCTCCCAGTTGCTGGAACGCACCAGGATCTCGGAATCCCCGCCGCACCCGCCACAATGAAACTCGTATAAAGGCATGGCCTCAAAATAGCGCGCCCACCGCCGGAATCTCAAGGCTGGAAGCATCCGCGCGCATCGCGGCGTGGCCGTTCAAAACACCCGCCAGCGCGAGAAGAACAGAATCGAAACCACCACGAAGAACGGCACGAGGATCGGC
>JBDHQG010000281.1:0-6068 GCA_039806925.1 Limisphaerales bacterium | reverse complement strand
GTGGAATTCGTGTCTGCCTTAAGCCGGGCGTGGCCGATTTTTTTATCGACGTTGTTTGCGCAGAATCCTCCAGCCCGCGATCAGGCAGGCCAGGCCTCCGAGCGCAAACGTTGACGGTTCCGGGACGGGCGGCGGGGCGGGACTGAGGGTCAGCTGAATATCCGACGCGATGCTTTCCGCCGCGTTATACAAGTCATAGGAGCGAAGTCCGCGCGCCGTGACCGTCGCCGTGAACTCAAATGTGAGCACGAAAGGTTCCGAATAGTTCACCGTCGGCATTCCCGGCTGGGCCAATGAGATCGGATTCAATGTAATCTCCACTCCATCCGTCTTTCGCGTGCCCCGCGGCAGATAGTCGATGAAATTGACGGGGTTCACCAGATCGACGCCGTTAATGGCCGTCAGTGAGGCAGATTCTTGCAAGGTGACTCCGGGCGCGAATTGGTCCGGGAGAAAGTCCAGATCTCGAAGGGTGAACTGGAGACTCGCCGAGTTGACGACGAAATCCGGGTCTGTCGGGTTGAACCCGGGCAGGTGCAAATTGAGCGTGACCATTCCGGCGGAGACGCTGTTCGCGCGCACGAAGGCTTTTTGGTCACCCAGGACATTGAAGCCGGATGTTTCAGGAGGACGGCCGTCGAAATAGACGTCCAAGGTTCCGCTTTGCCCGCCAATGGGTATTAAAAAGTCAGGAGCAGATAGCGTCACCGTTTCCGAGCCAGCCACTTCCGCCGACAGATTGGCCAGCCCGCTGGCAATCACGAGGCTCATGGCAAACAGAGACTTAATCTTCATAATCAAATAAATAGCTTCGCTGCGAACAGCATCGGAAACGACAATGTCCAACAATGGAATACATGGACAGATCTCGCAAGTTTGGTTTGTCCCGGCCAACCAGTCATTTTGTTGCACCTGCGGAGCGCTCCCTCCACAAAAAAAGACTAGCGCGGCACCGGTGGCTCTTTCAAGAGAAATGGCATCGCCCGCAAGGAGCGGCGCATTGCTTCAATCCTCTGAAAACCAAAGCTTTCATATAATCCATGAGCGTCCTTGGTGCATAGATGATGGCTGATGGTTTGAAGCTCGGGATGCGCCAGGAAACATTCCGCCAACCACTTTCCCAATCCATGTCCACGATGCGCCGGATCGATGATCACATCGCACACCCATGTAAATGTGGCGTGATCCGTCACGCCGCGAATCAGGCCTACTTGCCGGTCGCCTTGCATCAGATGCAGGCTCGTCGAGTGCCGCAATGATTTCTCGATGACTTCGCGGGGACGATCCTCTGCCCAATACGTCGTCTGGAGCAGGCGGCATATCGCGTCAACATCTGCCTTTGCTGGATCATCCGTGAGGGTGTAACCCTCGCGATGCCATTCATTCGGCACCGGTGCGGTTCTCGTCTCCTTCGCCAAAGCCGCGCCGTAATGCACCTGCGCACGCCTGATCTTTCCCGCGTCTCCTACTTGCACGACTTCGGCGGCAATCAGATCGTTGACGCTGCGATAAACGAGCGTGGCGCTGTCGATTCCGGCCAGCACTTGTTGCAGCTCGAAGTGCAAGCCGGGATACGCCGCCAGTCCCTTCGCGAAGTAACTTCCAAGCGCGGCCTTGCCCCGCAGCGTTCCCGATGTCTCGCCCGCCAGTTTGGCGACGAGCGGCGACGTGAACTCAATCTCTTCCGCATAGTGGTCGAGAACGGCGCCGAGGTCGTGGCGATTCCACGCGGCGATCCAGTTTCGTGCGAGATGTTGCGCGGTGGCGTCGTTCATGGAAGTGACGCTGGGGGACGCGGCCTGGTTTGGCAAGCGGCTGCGCGCCGCCATCGTTTGGTTTTACGTCTGTCTTGGCCAAGGCGATGGAAACGCGATTTTACTCCTGCGCGGTGCCTACGATAAAGTAAAAGCTGCCTATTGCAGCCGGCGTCGCAGGCTATAGAGTTCAAACATGAGTTCGCGTCCGACAACCTCAGTCCGATGGCTCCGCTTCCTGGCGGCAGTCGCGCTCCTGATGTTTGTCGCGGCCCAGGCAGATTGCTTCGTCCATTGTCATGCGGGCGGCGAAGCTCCCGACGCGAATGCCCAGCCATCGTGTCACGCATCCGCACCGCCCAAAGGTTGCTCCCACTGTCCCGAGGAGCCTGGTCCGATGCCGACGGAAGCGTGTTCAACGCTGAAGACCATGATCGTCGGTGACGACGCGCCGGCTGTGGTCGCTCCATTGTTTTACAGTCTCCATCTCCTGTATCCGGCGGCCCTTGTCCTCGTTCCGGAGCCGGCTGAGGCCACGGCCGCGTTCTTCCGCCGGATGCGAATACCAGATCGGGTCTTCGCGCCCGGGGTGTGTCTCGATCCGGCGTTCCGCAGCCTCGCTCCTCCCCTCCTCGGTTAGGCTGACGCCAACTCCTGCTTCGCGCAGGAAACTTGGCTCCGGCTTTTCTCCCTGTCACGCGCCCTGTCACCGCGCCATCCGACTGTCCGTGCCCGAATCCCGAACCTTAACCGAACGAAGAATGAACCTGAACTGGATGTTGTCCGTGCCGATGTTGATTGCCACCGCAACGCTGGCTGCGGCCGAGCCCCGCGTGCTTGATGCGGCTTACCTCGATGCCCTTCGCGCCGAGGTTCGCACGAATCATCCCCTGATTGCCGCGGCGCAGGCGCGCGTGTTGGCCGCCGAGTCGGGCGTCCGGGCGGTGCGCCTTTGGGAGGATCCGACGGCGGGCGTGAGCTTCATGATCGCCGAACGCGAGATGCGCCGGGACGAGGGCGATGTGACATTTGGCGTCGAGCAGATGCTGCCTCGCCGGAAGCTCAACGCCGCGCGCAAGGCCCGGGCCGGGGCCGAACGGGCCGTCATGGAGGCGGAAACCCGGGCTGCCGCGCTCGACATGGAAACTCTCGTCGCCCAATCAGCCATCGAGCTCGCGCTGGCGAACGAGATGCTCGCCATCGAAACCAGCCAGCTCGCCTGGCTGGAAAGCATGGCCGCCAACGCGCGTGAGAAGCTCAAAGACCCGATGGCCAACGCCTCCGAGCCGTTGCGCATCGAGAGCGAAGTGGCGCAGGAACGTCAGAAAATTGACAGCGCGCAACGCCAGCGCACCCGGCTCGCGCGACAGCTCAACATCCTGCTGGGACGCGGGACGGACGGGGACTGGCCCGATCTTCGCCTGCCGGATGCGGCGGCGTTTGCCCCGGCGTTGACCAATGAGCTGGCGCGGCTCCAGCAGGTGAACCCGATGCTTCAAGCCCTGATCAACACGGCCGAGGCCGCGAAGTCGGACATTGAAATCGCGCGCCGCGAGCGCGGGCCCGTTTTTTCCGTGGGCGTCGATTCCAGCGTTTATTCCGGCGGCGATTTCCGGCAGGCCACCGTGGGCGCAAAGATGACGCTGCCGTGGTTCAACAACTCCGTGTATCGTGCCAACACGGAGCGCGCCCGGCGTGAGCAGGACGCCGCCGAGAAGGACGCCGGGGCGCTGGCGCGTCGATTGCGGGGCGAGGCGGTCGCCGCGCACACCGAGGCTGAAACGTCCGCACGACAGGCCCGGACGTTCGCCGGGGAGGTCATTCCGCGCGCCGCCCAAGCGGTCGAGTCCACGCAAAATGCCTGGATCAGCTCCAAGGCCAGCATCCTCGAAGTTCTGGACGCGCGCCGTTCGCTGCTGAATTCCCGGCTGGAAGAACGTCGCGCCGTGGCCGCGCACCGCGCCGCGCTCGAAATGTTGCGGTCCATTGTCCCGCCCTCCATCCAACCCTGATCCTTTCCCCCCATGAAAACGATTCCAGCGATTCTCCTGACCCTCGCCGTCGCCGTGCCGGCGACGTGGTTCGCGACGCGGCAGCTTCCTCGCGCCGCCGCGGGCGCCGCCGAAAAGAACGCGCAGCCCGCCGGGCGCAAGCTGCTCTACTATCAAAGCGCCATGCACCCGTGGATCAAGTCGGACAAGCCGGGTCGTTGCACCATCTGCGGCATGGAGCTGACGCCGGTGTACGAGGGCGACTCGGGCTTCGACGCGGGCGGCGGAAAGGATGTCGTGCCGCTCACGCAATCCATGATTCAAGTGGTCAACGTCCAGACCGCCGCGGCGAAGGTGAGCCCGCTCCGGAAGACGCTCACGGTCGCGGGCCTGATCAATGAAAATGCCACGCGGCACCGCGTGCTTTCGGCCTACATTCCCGGACGCGTGCAGAAGCTCCACGTCAACTTCCTGGGCGCCGAGGTGAAGGAAGGCCAGCCGCTGGCGGAGTTCTACAGCCCGAACCTGCTTCAGGCCGAGCGCGAGTACCGCACGCTGACCGGCGATCTGCGCTCGGCCACCGCGCTGCGCCTGTTGCAGATGGGGCTGACCTCCGCCCAGATCCAGGCGCTGCCGGGGAAGCCGGCGGACTTGCTGACCTCGCAGATTCTCGCGCCCATCGGCGGCACGGTGGTGGCCCAGAGCGTGTATGAAGGACAGTACGTGCAGGAGGGCGAGAAGCTGTTTGAAATCGCGGACTTCTCGACGATGTGGTTTCAGTTCCGCGCCTATGAGCAGGACCTGCCCTGGATCAAGCCCGGCCTGAAGGTGGACGTCACCACGCCGTCCCGGCCGGGCCGGACTTTCACCGGCAACATCACGTTCATTGATCCGAACTTCGACGAGGCCACGCGCTCGACCAGGGTTCGCGTGGAACTGGAGAACCCGCTCGTCGAAGGCCGCCGCCTGCTCCTGCACCGGCTCTATGCGGATGGCCTCGTGCATCTCGAAGCGCCCGAGGTGCTCGCCGTGCCGCGCCCGGCCGTCATCGAGACTGGTCCGGAAGCCGTGGCCTACGTGGACCAGGGCGGCGGGGCCTACTCACGACGCGTGCTCAAGCTCGGTCGGCGCGGTGACGCATTGGTTGAAGTCATCTCCGGCCTGAACGCGGGCGACAAGGTGGTGGTGAACGGCAATCTGTTGATCGACGGACAGGCGGAGATGAACCGTGCCTTCGCCGAACCGGCTGGAGCGGCCATTCCCACCAACGCGATCCCAGCCACGCTGCCCGCCCTTACGGATGGCCAACGCAAAGTCGTCAAAAATTTTCTCGCACTCGCCGATGCGGTCACGGCGTCACTCGCGGCGGACAATCTCGACGACTTCAACGCGCAAGCGGCGAAGCTTCACACCGCCTTGCCGCAATTGATGGACGGCTTCGTCGGCGCGGACTCTGCGTGGCATCCGCTGCTCCAGGGCATTGAACGTGCGGGGCACCTGGAAAAGGCCGATGAACTCAAGGACGCGCGGAAATTGTTCCATCCGTTCAGCAGCGCCTCCGTGGCCCTCGCGCAGGCATTGCGCCGCAGCGACAAGGACTTTGCCGCGCTGAAAGTCTTCCGCTGCCCGATGACGAAGGACGCCTTCCCCGGAGCGCCGAACCGGGCCGAATGGCTGCAGCTTCAGCCGGCGGTTCGCAACCCTTACTTCGGCGCGGACATGCTCGATTGCGGGTCGGAAGTGAAACCGTGAACAGGAGGCGCGACCCATGATTCAACGCATCATCGAATGGAGCCTGCGCAACCGGTTCCTCGTTTTCTGCGGCGCGCTGCTGCTCATCGCGCTGGGCGTTCGCGCGGTGTTCAAGACGCCCGTGGACGCGATCCCCGACCTCACCGAGAACCAGGTGCTTGTTTACGCCGACTGGATGGGCCGCAGCCCCCAGGAGGTGGAAGATCAGGTGACCTACCCGCTCTCCACCGGCCTGCAAGGACTCGCCGGGGTGAAAGACGTGCGGGCCACGTCCATGTTCGGCTTCTCGCTGCTCACGATCATTTTCGAGGACAACATCGACACCTACTTCGCGCGGACGCGCGTGCTGGAGCGGCTCAATTATCTTCAGGGCAACATGCCCGAAGGCGTGAAGCCGCAGCTTGGGCCGGACGCCACGGGCCTTGGCTGGGTTTATCAATACTACCTCGACGTTGATCCCGCGAAATCACCCGATGGCGGCTACGATCTCGGGAAGCTCCGCGCGGTGCAGGACTGGCACATCCGCTACCAGCTCGCCGCGGTGCAGGGCGTGGCGGAGGTCGCGAGCATC
>JBDHQG010000280.1:0-6071 GCA_039806925.1 Limisphaerales bacterium | reverse complement strand
CTGCCGGCGTCCAGAAAGTAGACGATGTAGGAGTTCGTGTTGGTTGTCGGATAGATGCGCAACGCCGAGCCTCGCTGAAGACTTCCATCAGCCACCGGGCTGAATGTGCTGTAAGTGCCGCCGCCGACTTGGATCGTTTTTGCGGATCGGATGTCGCCCACCAGCCGGTTCAACGCGTTGCGCGCCGAGTCGCTGGCGCTCAATTTTGCGCGGGTTGCCTCGTTCAATTTCAATCCGAAGACGTGGCTGGAGATTACCCCGCCGATGACGAGCATGATGATCGCCATGGAAACCTGGATTTCAGCGAGGGTGAACGCCCTGGTGGCGGCCGCCCGGACGCGGCGTGTGGTGCGGTGGGTCTTCATGGTCTAGGCGTCCGGGGCCCGAAATGTGGCGATGCTGTTGGTGTAAAGGCGGCCGTTGATGAATCCCCAGACGGATTCCACCTTGATCATTCTCAATTGAGGGGCCGTGCTGATGGTGGAAATGGTCGTGTAATTCGTCGCGTAGACGACGTTGGAGCCGTTCATGGGCACATCGAGGATCGAGATGAGGGTGGGGAAGTTGGTGCTGACAAGTTCATCGACTGACGGGGTTGATTCCGGATCCCACTTGCAGGCTCGCGTCTGCTCCAGTCGTTGCATCGCCATCGACTGGGCCGCGAAGGAGTACGCCGACCATTCCGCATTTCGTCCTGATTGAATGTATCCGTAGACGATGCCTCCGAACATCATGGCTGCGATGGAGGAAGCGATGATCGATTCCATCAGCGTGAATCCGGTTCGTCCTTTTGACTGGTTGGTTACGAGGCGCATGTCTTTGTTAACCGTTTTTTAACTCACCACTCATCAGCAGAGGGCCTGCCATCAGCCGCGGTCCAGATCGGCGACCAGCGGTGCATGGCGCGGAAACCGGGGGGAAGCGGGACAAAGCCCTTGAATGGCAGGTCGTTTGTCGGGTGTTCATTCCAATGGCAGGCCGGTGAGAGCTTCGAGAAGTTCCCTTTGGACGGGGAAACGTGAGGGTGGAAGGTCCAGATACAGGACACTCAGCAATCTGTCCCCGGGGCTCCAGTGCAGAACGGTGCGCCCAGTCCGGCGATCAGGCGACGCGACGTTGAACTTCGCGGAAGGTGTGGAGGAACATGTCGCTGTCCGCGACGGCCTTTTGGATCAGCTGAAGGAGGAGAAACATTTCGGACGGATTGACGACCGCGTGAACTCCCTGCTGGTAGGCCTGCATGGGATTGAAGGTCGCCATGTTGAACCCAAAAAGAATCACCGTGGCGTGACGGCGCGTGCTCATCGGCATGCGTTGGAGGGCGATCAAGCTCTCGTTCTCTTCAGGCGTGGACGAGGAGAACATCTCCTCGATGATCACAACCTGATAGGCAACCTGGCCGAACTTGTGGATGAACTCGCCGTGGTTCACCGCGGTGTGAACCTTGTAACCCAGCTGCGCGAGCGCTGTTTTCGCGGTTTCCTGCAATTCAGGAGTGCTCAATGCGATGAGCGCCGGCTTGTCCGCCGCTGTCAGGAAATCAAAATCCATCGACATGGGTTATTTCATTTTAATGGTTAACGGCGGTGGGGCCGCCGGCTTGGCCCCGCGATTGATATCGGGCGACGATGACATGCGGAGGTCGGAAATATTCGTGGTGGTGTCCCCGCGCGATTTGCGGATGGTGTCGATGCCCCGGGTGACGACCCCGCGCTTGCTGCAATACATCAGCGCGGTTTCCTCGGTGATGATGTTTTTCTTGTAGGCGTCCAGACATGAGTCATCGAACGTACACCAGCCGAACGTGTGGCTGGCCTCGATGATTTCGTAAAAGCTCTTTCCCTCGCTTTCGCCCTGCACGATCGTCTCCTTTGTGCGGAGGTTGTTTCCCATGATCTCGATCAACGGATGGCGTCCACCGCCAATTTTCGGCGCGAGGCGCTGGCCGACGATCCAGCGAAGCGTGTCCGCCAGGCGGTAGCGGACCTGTTCTTGTTCCTCGGTTTCGAACATGCCAAGGATGCGGTTGATGGTCTGGCCGGCGTCAATCGTGTGAAGGGTGCTGAAGACAAGATGACCGGTCTCGGCGGCGCTCAGGGCGATCTCAACGGTGGCGCGATCCCGCATTTCGCCCACCAGAATGACCTTTGGCGCCTGGCGCAAGGCCGCGCGAAGGCCGGTGGAAAACGAGTCAAAATCCGTTCCGAGCTCGCGCTGGTTGATCGTCGCGCTCTGCTGCGAATAGACAAATTCGACCGGATCTTCCAGCGTGATGATGTGGATCGCCGAGCGGTGATTGATCTCGTTGATCAATGCTGCCAGCGTGGTCGATTTGCCGGAGCCGGTTGCGCCGGTGACAAGGACCAGACCGGTCTTCTCCTTCGCCGCATGGGTGAGGACAGCGGGGAGGTTGAGGTCGTCGAGCGACGGGATTTGAGCGTTCAGTTTGCGGAGAACGATCGAGAACGCGCCCCGCTGGGAGAAGATGTTTACGCGGAAGCGCGCGCGATCCCCGAGCGAATACGACGCGTCGCACGAGCCTGTCCGCAGAAGATCCTCGGTCAGGCGCTGGCTGCCCGCGAGGAGGTTCATCGCGATCATCTCCGTGTGAAACGAGGTCAGCTTGTTGATCGGCGGGTTGATGGGGACGGCTGTGAGCTGGCCTGCGGCTTCCACTTGAAGAGGCTTGTCCACGGTGAAGATCAAGTCGGAGACGTCCTTGTGGAAGTCCAGCATCGTGCTGAGAATGTAGTCGAGCTCGTTGCGGCGCATGATTACGTATCGGGTTTAAGCGCGTTTCCGAAAGCGGGTTCTCGCCGGGGCCGGGAAATTACACGTCATCATCGAGCGGCGGCGTCGCAAGGAACGGGCGGAATTTCTTTTTGTCGAGGCACTTGTCGTACGCTTCCTCGGGCGAGATGCGTTTCATCTTCAAGTGATCCATGATCGAGTCGTCAAGCGGCGTGTTGCCGAGCTTCTTGCCGACCTGAATCATGCCGGGAATCTGGTGCGTCTTGCCTTCGCGCACGAGGTTCGCGACGGCGGTGGTGAACACGAGGATTTCCAGCGCGGCGCAACGGCCTTTTTTGTCGACGCGCTTGAAAAGGTTCTGCGCAACCACGCCGCGCAGCGACTCGGAAAGCGTCGCGCGAATTTTATTTTGTTGCTCGGACGGGAAGACATCGATGATGCGGTCGACGGTCTTGGCGGCGCTCTGCGTGTGGAGGGTGCCGAAGACCAGGTGACCCGTGCTGGCGGCGGTGATGGCGAGTTCGATCGTTTCCAGGTCGCGCATTTCGCCGACCAGAATGATGTCCGGATCCTCGCGCAGCGCCCCGCGAAGGGCGGACGCGAAGCCCTGGGTGTGGACGCCGACTTCCCGATGGTTTACCAGGCTGTTCTTGCTCTCATGCACGAATTCAATCGGGTCTTCGACGGTGATGATGTGATCGCGCCGGTTCTTGTTTGCGTAATCCATCATCGCCGCAAGCGTTGTCGATTTGCCGGAGCCAGTCGGGCCGGTCACCAGCACCAGTCCTTTCTGGAGCATGGCGAATTTCTTGAGGACGGGCGGCAGCGGCGCGTCCATCTTCTCGAAGTCCTCGAACGACACGACTTTGCTGGGAATCTGGCGGAAGACGGCGCCGATGCCGTTCTTCTGGTTGAAAAAATTGGCGCGGAAGCGCGAGACGTTGGGGATTTCGTAGCCGAAATCGACGTCGCCGGTTTCCTCAAATGTTTTGATTTTGTACTCCGGCGCGATCTCGTAGAGCATCGCCTTCAAGCCGTCGTTTTCGAGCGGCGGATAATCCACGCGATGGAGTTCGCCGTGGATGCGAAGGATCGGCGGATTGCCGGTCGAGAGATGCAAGTCCGAGGCCTTCTGCTCGAACATTAAGTTGAAAAATGCATCGATTTTAGCCATACAGCCGCTCTGTTAAGCAAAACCGTTGCCGAAGCCCGTCCTGAAAACACTTAATGCCTGATCCGGTGTCCATTCTTCGGTCGGAGATTGAAAAATCCGGCCCGATTTCTTTCCACCACTTCATGGAACTGGCCCTGTATTGTCCTAAAACTGGATACTACGAGCGTTCTGCGGAACCCGTCGGGCGCCGCGGGGATTTCGTGACCAGCGTCAGCGTGGGGCCGTTGTTCGGGCAACTTCTCGCCACTCAATTCGCGCTCTGGAGCGAAGAATTTTCCGGTCCGGTTCAGTGGGTGGAAGCCGGCGCCCACGATGGCCGGCTGGCCTGCGACATCCTGGGTGCGCTCCGTGAACGACACGCCGGCCTGCTGGAACGGATTACCTACGTTCTCATCGAGCCATCAGACACCCGGCGAGGCTGGCAGCGCTCAACGCTGGCTCCTTTCACCGCTCGGACCCGGTGGGTGACCTCGTTGTCGGAACTGGGTACCGCCGCCATCTCTGGCGTCATCTTTTCGAATGAACTGCTTGATTCGTTTCCGATACATCGTCTCGGCTGGGATGCCGCGGCGCAACGATGGTACGAATGGGGAGTTTGTCTGGAGCGGAACCAGTTTGCCTGGTGCCGCCTGGGGACCGATGCGAAGGACTGGGATCAAGTACTCGCCGGGGCGGGTTTCGATCTGCCGCCCGAATTGCGCGCCGTGTTGCCCGATGGCCATGTGATCGAGGTGTGTCCCGCCGCGGAGCGATGGTGGACGGAGGCCGCGGGAGTGCTGGATCGGGGCCGGCTTGTAACGATTGATTATGGTCTGCTCGCCCGGCAGATCATCGCGCCGGAGCGTCGCGAGGGAACTTTGCGCGCCTATCATCGGCAATCGGTCAGCGGGGACATCCTCGCCATGCCCGGCCAGCAGGACCTCACCGCGCATGTGAACTTCACTCAGCTGATGCGCGCGGGTGAGTCCGCGGGATTAAAGACCGAACTGTACGCGCCTCAATCGGAGTTTCTTGTGGGTGCCTCCCGTCACCTCTGGAGCGAGGCGGCACCGCCCGGCCCTTCAGAGATTCGACAGTTTCGGGCGCTGACGCATCCTGAGCATTTGGGGCGTTCGTTTCATGTGCTCGCCCAATCACGCCTGCCTTGATTGCGTTTCGTAATTGAGAATCGACAGGCAGTAAGTGGCGGCGGTTTCGCAACGCAGCACCAGCTTTCCAAGAGTGATGGGTTTCGCGCCTGCCTCGATGGCGGACGCGATCTCTCCGGCGGTGAAGTCCCCTTCCGGCCCCACCCAGACGCAGGCGGATTTCAGGTCGCGATCCGCCGTTTTGCGGAACTCGTCGAACCACCCGCTCGGATGACGGCTCCCTGGCTGCAGGGAGGCGATCAGCCAGAGATCAAACGTCTCGCGTCGTGCCAGCAGCTGGCCCGGTGTCAGGGCGGGTTCAACCGTGGGAAGCCACGGGGAACCACTTTGCTTGATCGCTTCGACGGCAACCGTCCTCCAATGGCCGGTCTTTGTCCCGGCGTTGTCCTCGTCAATTTGCGTTATCACGCGTTCGCTCAAGAGCGGGATGATGCGGCTCACGCCGAGCTCGGTCGCCTTCTGGATGATCGAGTCGAGAATCTTCCCCTTGGGAATCGCCTGGACCAACGTGATGGCGCAGGGCGGGGCGGGGGATTCCTCGACCTGCAGCACCGCCAGCGTCATCGCGTCACGCGAAACTTCGGCAACTTCGCAGCGAAATGTTTTTCCGACTCCGTCCAGCACGACCACGGAATCGCCCCGGCGCAACCGCAGCACGCGCGCAGCATGGTGCCCCTCGCGGCCGGTCAGCATCAACAACCCTCCGCGGCACTCTTCAGGCGGCAGGTGGAAGCGGTGCATGCGGTGAAATGTCGGCTCAAGGAGGAAGAGCCAGGCGGGCTACTTGAAGAACTTCTTCGCCTTCTCGAAGAAGCCCTGGACAATGGGATTCACCTTCTCGTCACAGAGCGCGCCGAACTCCTGCAGCTTCGCGCGCTGCGCGGCGTTCAGATGCGACGGGACCTCCACGGAGACCCGCACATGCAAATCGCCCCAGCCGTAGCCCTGGGCGTTTTTGATGCCTTTGCCCTTCGCGCGAAACATCTGCCCCGGCTGGG